>JAXDOA010000298.1:0-3632 GCA_034669125.1 Hyphomicrobiales bacterium | reverse complement strand
TCTCCCGCGGAGAGGTGTCGCGTTGGGCGGTCTCGACCTCAGTATGACGCGCCGCCTCGGCGACTTCGCCGGGCGCCGGCTCACGTAACCCGAGAGCCGCAGCGATGCCGACGATGCCCAAAATGATGCCGAACGTGATCAGCGTGGTCTGATACCCCGAGTTCTTGATCATCGAGTCGATCGGGAAGGTCGTCAGGATCGCGCCGAAGCCGTAGCCCGCTGCAACGACGCCGGCCGCAAGACCGCGACGCTCGGGGAACCAGCGCACCATCAGACCGACGATGCCGACGTAGACGATGCCGGTCCCGATGCCGCAGAAGAGGCCGTAAGTCAGGTAAAGCGCGGTGAGGCTCGTAGCATAAGCAGACAGTACCCAGCCGAGACCGGACAGCGCTGCACCGAATGCGATGAGAAGCTTCGGACCGAACTTGTCGATCAGCCACCCCTGGGCCGGCGAGAAGAAAGTCTGCAGGACGATGAGCAGCGAAAAGGTGATCTGGATCGCAGGAAGCCCGGCCCCCGTCGTGGTCTGGAAGGGCTTGGTGAACAGCGTCCAGGTATATTGCGGACTGGAGATCGCCATCATGGTGATGAGCCCGAGAAGCAGTTGCATCCAACGGGTACTTGAGGTGGTCGCCTGAGCCATTTTCTTTCTGCCCTTTGCGTTCGCTCTGCATCGCCAGAGCGGCCGGAAGGTTATGCAATGGGCGTGCCTAAAGAAACAGCGCCGAGGCCAGCCTGGCGCGCTATGCACGCCTTAAATCGCGCGGGCTGCCTCGCCTCCGCGGTCGCCTCGTGCAAGAAGCGGACATGCGAAGTTCCGGCTCGTCCGCAGGCGCGCGGATTCCGCACGCGCTCTGGTCGACGATCACCCTCCTCGGCATCGGCCAGATATGCGCCTGGGGCACGCTCTACTACTCCTTTGCGGTCACGGGCCCGCTGATCGCGCGCGAATTCGGCATCTCGCTGCCGAGCGCGGTCATCGGCTACTCGGCTCTGCTCGTCGCCGGTGCGATCGCAGCGCCGACGGTCGGCCGCACGATCGACCGGCTCGGCGGACGCATCGTTCTTGCCTGCGGGTCTGTCGTTGGCGCGATGGGGCTGACGATCATCGGCGTTGCGCCCGGACCGCTCGTCTATGCAGTCGGCTGCCTCGTCGTCGGCCTCGCCGTCGCGATGTCGCTCTACGATGCAGCATTTCCCGCACTGGTCCAGGTCGCCGGACCACACTCCAATCGTGCCATCACGCTCCTCACGCTGTTCGGCGGTCTAGCGTCGACCTTTTTCTGGCCAATCGCGGCGGCAATCGCCGCGCGCTGGGGCTGGCGTGCGACCTATCTCTCCTTCGCCGCCATCAATCTCACCGTCTGCCTGCCCATCCACCTTATTGCCCTGCCGCGCCGGCCGGCCCTATGGAGCGCGACGAATGAGAACGCCCCTGCCCTCACTTGGGCAGGCCCGCCGCTCCCCCTCTCGCCGCAGGCACGCCGCGCCGCGTTCATCTGCTTCGGCCTGATGATTGCCGCCGGAAACTTCGTCTTCGCCGGGCTTGCCGTGCACCTCCTGACGATCCTCGGCGCGCTCGGTCTTTCCGAAAGCGCCGCCATTATCATCGGCATGATCGTCGGGCCGGCACAGGTCATCGGCCGCATCGGCGAGATGAGCCTCGGGTCGCGCGCAAGCCCGATCCTCGCGGCGCGCATCTCCGCGGTCATGCAGCCGGCTTCGATCGCCGTGTTGATTTTCGGGCCCGTGGGGCTCGCGACAGGCGGCCTCTTCGCGGTGCTCTATGGCATGGCCAACGGCATTCTGACGATCGTCAAAGGCACCGTGACGCTGTTTCTCTTCGGCAGCGCCGGCTATGGCGCTGTCCTCGGCAAGCTGTCGGTCCCGAGTCTCGGCGCGCGCGCCGCCGCGCCGCTCGTCTTTGCCTATGTCTTCACCGCCGCCGGCCCTGTGCCGACGCTCATTCTGTCGGCGGTCGTCAGCCTCAGCGGGACCTTGGCGATGGAGCTCGTGGCGCGAATCGCCGGTCAAGCGGAATCGGTCGGCGATATTGAGGTGGTGGACAGCGGCGATATCTAAGCCGCGGCTGCAAGAAGGCTTACCGTTTCCCCGCCCGCATGCCAGAACGCGAGCCGCGGCGCGATAGGCCGAATCACCTTCCGGAGCCCCTCGTTCGATGGCCAATGTCGAGACCTTTGGCGGACGCCGGAACCTTGCGGTCGCGCCGCCGCAGGGCGACACCACCTATCGCATTCCGCCGCATAATATCGAGGCCGAACAGGCGCTGCTCGGCGCGATCCTCGTCAACAACGATGCCTTCGACCGTGTCTCCGACTTCCTGCAGCCGGAGCATTTTTCCGAAGCGCTGCATCAGCGCATCTACGAGATTGCGTCGCAGCTGATCCGCGCCGGCAAGGTGGCGACGCCGGTTACTTTGAAGACCTTCCTGACCGAGCAGGATGTCGGCCAGGGCGTGACCGTCTCGCAATATCTCGCGCGCCTGGCGGCGGAAGCGACGACGATCATCAACGCCGAGGATTACGGCCGCACCGTCCATGATCTGAGTGTGCGCCGCGACCTCATCGTCATCGGCGAGGAGATCGTCAACAGCGCCTACAATGCGCCCGTGGATGCATCGCCCCGATCGCAAATCGAGGAAGCCGAACGCAAGCTCTATTCCGTCGCCGAGACCGGTCAGTATGACGGCGGCTTCCAGCGCTTTTCGGAGGCGCTGACGACCGCGATCGATATGGCCGCGCATGCTTACGAGCGCGATGGTGGGCTTTCGGGCACGGCGACCGGCCTGACCGATCTCGATCATAAGATGGGTGGGCTGCAGCGCTCCGACCTTGTGATCATCGCGGGGCGTCCGGGCATGGGTAAGACCGCGCTCGCAACCAACATGGCCTTCAATATCGCCCGTACTTACGAAGGCGAGGCACTACCGGACGGTACCCATCGCACGAAGAATGGCGGCATTGTCGGCTTCTTCTCGCTCGAAATGTCCTCCGAGCAGCTCGCAACGCGTGTCATCGCCGAACAATCGGGCGTGGCCTCCTACAAAATCCGACGCGGCGACATCAATGAATCCGATTTCCACCGGATCACCGAAGCTGCCCGCGAAATGCAGACGATCCCCTTCTACATCGACCAGACCGGCGGCCTCTCGATCGCGCAACTTACGGCGCGGGCGCGGCGGCTCAAACGCCAGCGCGGGCTCGATGTCCTTGTCATTGATTATATCCAGCTCCACACGGGCTCGCGCTCGCGCGAAAATCGCGTGCAGGAACTCACCGAGATCACGACGGGACTGAAGGCGCTCGCCAAGGAGCTGAACGTGCCTATCCTGGCGCTGTCGCAGCTTTCGCGCCAAGTGGAATCGCGCGACGACAAGCGGCCGCAACTCTCCGACTTGCGCGAATCCGGATCGATCGAGCAGGACGCCGACGTGGTGCTCTTCGTCTTCCGCGAAGAATACTATTTGGCCAACAAGAAGCCGCGCGAAGGCACCGAAGAATTCCTGAATTGGGAGCGCGAGATGGAGCGCGCGCATGGTAAGGCCGAACTGATCATCGGCAAGCAGCGCCACGGCCCGACAGGTACAATCGATGTATCATTCGAAGCGG
>JAXDOA010000297.1:0-4412 GCA_034669125.1 Hyphomicrobiales bacterium | reverse complement strand
CCGACAGCGCGCCGTCCGAGAGCGACCTGGCCTCCCTGATCCCCGTGACCGACGTGCTGCGGTCGATCGTCCTCAATCAGACCGGAGCCGTGCAGGCATTTCGCGAGCAGGACGACGAACGCTCGATCCGGACGCTGATCTGGGCCTCGCGCAGCCCGAACCGGAATCTGCGCATCAACGCGACTTACGTGCTCGCCAGCGTGGCGGACAACACCAACCTGTGCATGGTCCTCGACCATCTGCGCGACCGCAACCTGAACGCCGACGGCCGGGTGAACCTCCTGCAGGTCGCAATCACGGTTGCGCCTTATGCGTATGAGGAGAATGTCACCCACGTCGTGAACGCCGTCGCAGACGTCAAGAAGCTGACGGCAGGCACCAAGGAAAACCTCGCGATGACCACGCAATTGCTTGGCGACCTCGAGGCGCGCGCGAAGGACAGCATCAACGCCAAGTCCAAGCTCCCTGCCAGCCTGCCCGGCTGCAAGGACTACACGCCGGTCTTCGCACGACCGGGCTAGGCCCGCCTCTTACTCCGCGGTCAGCCCGCCGGCCTTGACCACCGCCACCGCCCGCTCGACCTCACGCGGCAAGTTCTTGCGCCAATGGTCGATCGTGCGCCGCTCCGGCGGCTCGATCACGACACCGACCGCCGCGAGCCGTTCGCGCACGATGTCCTTCTCCACCGCCTTGTTGGTGGCATCCGCCAGCCGCCGAACGATCGCCTCGGGCGTGCCTTTGGGAAACGCGAAAGCGCTGAGCGACGCACAGTCGATGTCGAAGCCCTCCTCGGCCGCCGACGGCACGTCCGGCAGCACGGCCGCGCGGCTCAGACCCATCAGCGCGATCGGCTTCACGGTCCCGCCCTTGATCTGCGGCACCGCCGTGGAGATCTGCTCGCAGATGTAATCGATGCGGCCAGCCAGCAGATCCTGCATCGCCGGCGCGGAGCCGCGGTAAGGCACGTGGGTGATCTTTACGCCCATCGCGAGGTCGAGCAGCAGCGAGCAGATATGCGCGCCTGCCCCCGTGCCGGAGCTGCCGTATTGCATCTTGTCGTGATTGGTTTTGGCGTAGGCGACGAATTCCTTCAGCGAGCTCGCGGGAAAATCCTTGCGCGCCACCAGGAGGCGCGCCGAGTCGGCGAACTGGTTGACGTGCTCGAAATCGGTGAGCGGGTTGTACGGCGTCTTTGCGCCGTAGAGCGCCGGCACCGTCGTCATCGTGGCGGTGCCGCCAAGCAGAAACGTGTAGCCGTCAGGCGTGGCCTTGGCGACGCGGTTTGCGCCGGTCATGCCGCCCGCGCCACCGACATTCTCGACGACCACCTGCTGACCAAGCACTTCGGTCAGCCCCTGCGCCATGATGCGGCCGACCGTGTCGACCGGCCCGCCCGCCGCGTAAGGCACGATCATGGTCACCGGCCGCGTCGGCCAGTCCTGCGCGCAGGCAAGCGTCGACGATGCAACGAGCCCAAGCGCCGCGATCAGATGCCGCCGCATGATTAGACCTCAGTAGCGAACCACCACCAGCCGGTCGGTGCCGGACTCCGCGCCCCACGCCTCGCCGGACCGTCCAAGCATCTGGCGCACCGCGGCGCCGCGCTTGTTCGACGGAAAGCTTTCGAACTTCTCGGTCGCAGGATCGAAGCGCAGGATCGCGTTGGCGATAAAGTCGGTGACCCAGACCTTGTCCTTCTCGTCCACATAAACCGAGAAGCAGCCGCTCTTGCTGTTCGGCAGCGCGAAGGTCTGCCAGGTTTTCGCGCCGGGATCGTAGCGGCCGATCTCGCCCGAATGCCAGAAGCTCACCCACAAGATGCCTTTGGAATCCGACCACACACGGCGTGGTCCGACGCCGGGCTTGGGCGGCTCGACCACCGTGACGGCGCCGGACGCTGTATCGATCTTGCCGAGATAGTCGCCGGCGAGCGACGCATACCAGACATCGCCCGATGGCGTCGTTGCGATGCCATAGGGTCCGTAGCCCTTCGGCGCCTTCCAGGCCTCGACCTTGCCGCTCGCCGGATCGACGCTGCCGTAGACACCGCTCTGTCCCGTGAACCAGAGCTTGCCCGCCTTGTCGAAGGTCGCGGTGTTGAGATTGGCGCTCTCGAAGCCCTTCGGCAGCGGAAACAGCGTCACCTCTTTGGTCTTGGCGTCGACGCGCGCGATGGCGTTCAGCCCGCTGTCGGTGATCCACGCCGCGCCGTCCGGCCCGGCAATCACGCCATGCGGGGCCGCTTTCGCGCCGAGCTTGATCTGCTCGACCTTGCCGGTCTTCGGATCGAGGACGCCGAGCGCGGCCTGATGTTGCGCCGTATACCAGACGGTGCCGTCAGGCGCGGCCGCGACATCGTGCGGATGCGCGCCGGGTGGAACCGGGAAATATGTGATGCGGGTGTCGGCGCTCGCGACCGCGTAAAGTGTGAGCAGCGCCGCGATGCTCGCGGCGGCAAGGCGTATCATCGTTCGCTCCCCGTCCTATCGCCGGCTTTGCGCCGGTCGCATTGGTTGTTCGCTCACTCGGCGGCCTCCGGTTTGCGATCCGGTTCGGTCCAGCGTCCCGCCGCAGCGGTATCGGTGTTCCTTGCCGCGACCCATTCGCCGCCCCCAGCACGCTCCTCCTTTTTCCAGAACGGCGCGCTGACCTTCAGATAGTCCATCAGAAATTCCGCCGCCGCGAAAGCGGCCTCGCGGTGCGAGGACGTCGTGACGACCAGCACCACGTTCTCGCCCGGAACCAGGCGGCCGTAGCGGTGGATCACGGTCACGCCGAGCAGCGGCCAGCGCGATTGCGCCTCCTCGACATGGCGCGCGATCTCGGCCTCGGCCATGCCGGGATAATGTTCCAGCGTCATCGCCACGACGGCCTTGCCCTCGTTGCTGGCGCGGCAGATTCCCGTGAAGGTCGCGACAGCGCCGATGTCGGTGCGGCCTTGCGTCAGCCGCGCAACCTCGGCGCCGATGTCGAAGTCCTCGCGCTGCAGCCGGACGGTCACCTTCAGCCTCCCGTCATCGGCGGGAAGAACGCGATCTCGCGCGCGCCTGCGATCGCGGCGTCGGGTTTCACATGCGTGTGGTCGATCGCCGCGCGGATCACATGCGCATTCTCGAAAGCGTAGGCATATTCCTCGCCGCGCCCGGAAAGCCACGCGACGAGTTCCCCGACCGTGCGCACGCTGGCCGGCGGATCGATCTCTTCCTCCGGCTTGCCGACGCGCTCGCGCACCCAGGCAAAGTAGAGCAGCTTCAAGGTATCAATCCTCGATCAAATGCCGCACGCCCGCGCGGAAATAATCCCAGCCGGTATATAGGGTGAGCACCGCCGAGAGCCAGAGCAGCATCAGCCCGATCAGCGAGGTGATCGGCAGGATCAGGTCGCCGGCTTCGCCCGCGATCAGGAACCCGACCGCGAGCAGTTGCAGGAAGGTCTTGTACTTGGCGAGCTGCGTGACCTTTACGGTCACACGCAGCTCCGCAAGGTATTCGCGCAGGCCAGAGACCAGAATTTCGCGGCACAGGATCACGATCGCGGCCCACAGCGCCCAGCCGCGGATAGTTCCATCGGCGGCGAGCATCAAGAGGCACGACGACACCAGGAGCTTGTCGGCGATCGGATCGAGCATGCGCCCGAAGCTCGATTGCTGGCCCCAGGCGCGCGCCACGTAGCCGTCGAGCACGTCGGTGAGGCCGGCCGCGATGAAGATCGCGAGCGCGAGCCAGCGCAGCCACAGCCCGCCTTGCAGGATGTCCGACCCATACATGCAGCCGACCACGATCGGCACCGCGGCGATGCGGGCGTAGGTCAGCATGTTCGGCAGCGCAAAAGCCCGCGCCGACGAGGGCGGATTCGTCGTCGTGGTCATGTCCGCACCGAACACCCGCCACCCCGCGCCGTCAACCGCCTGCCGAACACCTTCTGGGGATGGCTGCCCTGCCGGCGATGCAGCGTCCGAAATCTTGTGGCGAACTATGGGATTGCGTCCGAATCTCACGCGCGCGCCGCCTGTTCGTGGAAGTAATCATAGATTTTGCGCGCGGTTTCGGCGCTGATCCCGGGCGCCTGTTCCAGGTCGGCAACCGACGCGCGCTCGATCGCCTTGAGCGTGCCGAAGTGCCGCAGCAGCGCGCGCTTGCGGGTCGGGCCGATGCCGGGGATTTCCTGCAAGCCTGCCTCGCGGATGTCCTTCTTGCGCCTCGTGCGGTGCGAGCCGATGGCGAAGCGATGCGCCTCGTCGCGCAGGCGCTGCACGAAATACAGCACCGGATCGCGTTGCGGCAGCTTGACCGACTCCCGCCCCGGCATGAAGAAAGTCTCCCGCCCGGCGTCCCGCTCGGGTCCCTTGGCGACGGCGACCAGCGGCACGCCGGTGACGCCCAGTGCGGCGAACGTTTCCCTGGCCGCCGTAA
>JAXDOA010000296.1:0-14990 GCA_034669125.1 Hyphomicrobiales bacterium | reverse complement strand
TCTGTCGCCGAGCAGGCCCTTCAGGTGGCGCAACGCCTGGCGGCGTTGCCGGTCCGTGTCGGCATGGATCAGGTCGTCGAGAGCTTCCGCCTCGGTAAGATCGAGCTTGCCGTTCTCGAAGGCGCGGCGGGTGAATTCACCGGGCTCGGCGGCGCGCATATTTTCCTGGGCAGCCAGTGCCGTGAAAATCGAGGCCAGCACCGCGCGGCCGCCGTGGACATGAAATTCGGCGACGTCCTCGCCGGTGGCGCTGGCCGGCCCCGGAAACCAGAGCACGACCGAATCGTCCAATGGCTGACCCTTGGCGTCCCGCAGCAGCATCCGGGTCGCCGCCCGCGCCGGCGGGACTTTGCCACCCAACGCCGTCAGCGCCGGACCGGCGCCCGGCCCTGACACGCGTACGATCGCAATCGCACTTGGCGCGCGGCCCGACGACAGCGCAAAAATGGTCTGGTCCCGTGGATGCATCGCCTATTTGTGCAGGAGTGATTGGAAAGGCAACGCAATTTGAGTTCGCGGCCAGCGCTCTCTCGGACGCAGAAAATGCCGTCTGCCGCGCACCTTTTGCTGCAGCATTTGTGCAGCAATTTTGCTGCAAAACCCGCGAGAATGGCCGGCTTTCGTGGGGCGCTAGCCAAATATATCTAGAAATACCAAATACTTAATTAAAATCCAGAGTTCAAAGCGCCGGCTCGGCTATGCTGCACCCATGCTGCAGCAATTACTGCAACATACCGGGCAGCGAAAGGGCGCCCCGTCTGCACGAGGCGCCCTTCCCCAAAACCCGGTCTGACGGATCAGGTGTTCATGGAATCGAAGAATTCCGAGTTGTTCTTGGTGTTGCGGAGCTTGTCGAGCAGGAAGTCGATCGCATCCATGGTGCCCATCGGATTGAGGATCCGGCGCAGCACGTACATTTTCTTGAGCAGCTGCGGATCGGTGATGAGTTCTTCCTTGCGGGTGCCGGAGCGCGAGATGTCGATCGCCGGGAAGGTCCGCTTGTCAGAAACCTTGCGGTCCAGGATCAGTTCGGAGTTACCGGTGCCCTTGAATTCTTCGAAGATGACTTCGTCCAATCGGCTGCCGGTATCGACCAGCGCGGTAGCGATGATGGTGAGCGAACCGCCCTCCTCGATGTTTCGGGCCGCACCGAAGAAGCGCTTCGGACGCTGCAGCGCATTGGCGTCGACACCGCCGGTGAGCACCTTGCCGGATGACGGCACCACGGTGTTGTAGGCGCGGCCCAGACGCGTGATCGAGTCGAGCAGGATCACGACGTCGCGGCCGTGTTCGACCAGGCGCTTCGCCTTCTCGATCACCATTTCGGCGACCTGCACGTGGCGCGAGGCCGGCTCGTCGAAGGTCGAGGAGATCACCTCGCCCTTCACCGAGCGCTGCATGTCGGTGACTTCCTCCGGCCGTTCGTCGATCAGCAGCACGATCAAAAAGCATTCCGGATGGTTCGCGGTGATCGAGTGCGCGATGTTCTGCAATAGCACGGTCTTGCCGGTGCGCGGCGGCGACACGATCAGCGCGCGTTGACCCTTGCCGATCGGCGCCACGATGTCGATGACGCGTGCCGACAGGTCCTTCTTGGTCGGGTCCTCGTATTCCATCCGGATACGCTCGTCCGGATAGAGCGGCGTCAGGTTGTCGAAGTTGACCTTGTGGCGCGCTTTCTCGGGGTCCTCGAAGTTGATGGTGTTGACCTTGAGCAGCGCGAAGTAGCGCTCGCCTTCCTTCGGCGAACGGATTTCGCCCTCGACGGTGTCGCCGGTGCGCAGGCCGAAGCGGCGGATCTGCGAGGGCGAGACGTAGATGTCATCCGGACCGGGCAAATAATTCGCCTCCGGCGCGCGCAGGAAGCCGAAGCCGTCGGAGAGAACCTCGACGACGCCTTCGCCGATGATGTCGACTTCTTTCGCCGCGAGCTGCTTGAGGATCGCGAACATCTGTTCCTGCTTGCGCATGGTCGAGGCATTCTCGACCGCGTGCTCCTCGGCAAAGGCCAGCAGTTCGGTGGGGGTTTTGGACTTGAGGTCCTGGAGTTTCATTTCCCGCATGCGGGGATTTCCTAGAGTCGTCCGGCGGGTTTTGAAAAAAGACCACAACGCCGGGAAGGGGGAGGGAGGGAAGCCGCAGGTCCCGGCGAGGAGGGTCCGCCTGATGCGGAGTCCGGTCCAGCTGACCGAAAACTCGGATGCATCCGCCTGCGTTTCAGGAGAGTACTGGAAAATATGGGATGACTGCGGCCAAAGCAAGGGGGCGGCAAATTTGGCGCAGGGAGCGCGCCGACAGGCGGTATTAGACAGATTTATAAATGATCAGAATAGTTTAACAACAACAAGAATCACGATTCCGATCATCAGAACGGTGGGAACTTCGTTAACGATGCGATAAAACTTCTGCGAGTGGACGTTGCGATCCTCCGCAAACTCGCGAACGTAGCGGCTGAAAAGCCCGTGCATCCCCGACAGAATCAGCACGAGCAGCAGCTTTCCGTGCAGCCACCCGGACCTGAAAAACCCACCCTCCCAGGCGAGCCAAAGCCCGAGCACCCACGTCACCGCCATCGCCGGATTGATGATCGCACGCAGCAGGCGGCGCTCCATCACCTTGAAGGTCTCGGATTGCTTCGATCCGATCTCCGCCTCGCAGTGATAAACGAACAGCCGCGGCAGATAGAGCATGCCGGCCATCCAGGCGATCACTGCGATGACGTGAAACGCCTTGAGCCAAAGATAGAGCCCGGCCGGATTCCACAGCAGCAACACACCGAGCAGCGCTGCCGCGCCGACCAATGCGATCTCGGCCGCAAGCCAGCGCTGGATGAACTTTCCAACCGTCATCGCGTTACGCTTTCAATCGAGTGCTGGTAGCATCTGATCTCGGCTGACCGCTTCGTGAGGCTCCTGCACAGGCCAAGAGCTTCGCACAGTTCTTCGCTACTTAAGTAAGATTAGATTCTTGTTTAAGACTCTGTGACGGTGATTTTGACTCATAAGCCGCAATCGGAAAGCTGTCGGCAAACTGTCCTCATCCAGTTTCTTTCCACACTATCCGGGTCGTATTCGGAACACCGCAAAGGTCATTGATCCGCCTTTCAGTCCGAAGATTTTTCCACATGCCTGCCCACAGCGGCGGCGACGATCTCCGTTGTCCCAACCCGCGCCACCCATCGGCTGCACATTTGTCTCTTTGTGGATGACCTGCGGACTTGTCCCAGCCGGCTCCCGGCCGGCCGCTTGCGCTGAGGCGTCAGCCATGGCCTTCTCCCCAGCGGTCCACAGCCTTGTCCCCTCATGCCTCAACGCACCGGCGGTTTTTTCCATCTGCATCTTGTGTCGGACGCGACCGGCGAGACATTGATCACGGTCGCGCGCGCGGCCGCCGCGCAGTATGCGTCGGTGGCACCGATCGAGCACATCTATCCGCTGGTACGCACCGACAAGCAGATGGAGCGGGTGATCTCCGAGATCGAAGCCGCGCCTGGAATCGTGCTCTACACCATGCTGGATTCGGCGCTCGCCGAGCGGCTGCAAGCCAAGTGCCGCGAGTTCAGCATCCCCTGCCTGTCGATCCTCGATCCGGTGCTGGGCTTGTTTCAATCGTATCTCGGAGCCGAGTCGACCAAGCGCGTCGGCGCCCAGCACACGCTCAATGCCGAATATTTCAAGCGCATCGATGCGCTCAATTACACCATGCTGCACGATGATGGGCAGCACACCGACGATCTCGAACACGCCGATGTCGTGCTCACCGGCGTGTCGCGCACGTCGAAAACACCGACGTCGATCTATCTCGCCAATCGCGGGGTGAAAACCGCGAACGTGCCGCTGGTGCCCAACATGCCGGTGCCGTTCCAGCTCGAGCAGCTCACCGCACCGCTCGTCGTCGGTCTCACGGCGAGCCCAGAACGCATCGTGCAGATCCGCCAGAACCGCCTGCTCGGCCTCAACGCGCATCGCGACGACGATCTCTATGTGGATCGCCAGGCCGTCGCCGAAGAAATCGCGTTTTCGCGAAAACTTTGCGCCAAGCATAACTGGCCGATCATCGACGTGACGCGCCGCTCGATCGAGGAGACGGCGGCGGCCGTGATAGCGCTGTTGAGCGAGCGGCGCAGGCAGGCGGCGAGCTGATGTCTCTCTGGTTGTCTCCTGAGCCGCTGATCCTCGCCTCGCAAAGCAAAGTGCGCCGCGCGCTGCTGGAAGCCGCCGGCATTCCGGTCGAGGCGCGCCCCGCGCATCTCGACGAACGGGCGATTGAACAAGGAGTGACCGGTGGTCCGGGCGAAGTCGCGCTGACCTTGGCACGCGAGAAAGCTCGCACGGTTGCGGCGATGTCGGGGAACGGTATCGTGGTCGGCTGCGACCAGACGCTGGCGCTTGGGGCCCGGCGCTTCTCCAAACCTGGAGGCCGAGCGGCCGCGCGCCAGCAGCTCTTGGCGCTGCGCGGAAAGACGCACGAGCTGCATTCCGCCGTCGCGGTGTGTCGGAACGGAGCCGTTACGTTCGGCCATGTGGCGGTGGCGCGGCTGACCATGCGGGCATTTTCTGAAGAATTTCTCGATAGCTATCTAGATGCCGCCGGAGTCGCCGTCACCGCCAGCGTCGGCGCCTATCAGTTGGAGCGAACCGGTATTCATCTCTTCGAGAGGATCGAGGGCGACCACTTCACAATCCTCGGCCTGCCGCTTCTGCCCTTGCTTGAGCACTTGCGCGGCGAAAAGGTGCTCGCCGCATGACCTTCATCCTCGGCCTCACCGGCTCGATCGGAATGGGCAAGTCGACCACCGCGGGTTTCTTTCGCGAGGCCGGCGTGCCGGTGCACGATTCCGACGCCGTGGTGCATCGCCTGTACGAAGGCGAAGCGGTCGGCGCGGTCGAGGCAGCGTTTCCGGGCGTTGCGGTCGATGGAAAAATCGACCGCGCAAAGCTCGCGCAAAAACTCGTCGGCCATCCCGACGCGATTCGCAAACTCGAAGCGATCGTGCATCCGCTGGTGCGCGCGGTGTCGGAGCGCTTCATCGTGGAGCAGGCGGCGCGCGGCGCGCGGATCATCGTGCTGGATATCCCGCTGCTGTTCGAGACCGGCGGCGAAACGAGGGTCGATGCGGTCGTGGTGGTCTCGGCGCCGGCAAACGTGCAGCGCGCCCGCGTGCTGTCACGCGACGGCATGACCGCGGAGCGGCTCGACGCGCTGCTCGCGCGCCAGATGTCGGATGCGGAAAAGCGCGCGCGCGCGCATTTCGTGGTGGATAGCTCGCGCTCGTTCGATTCCGCGCGTGCACAGGTTCATGGCATCCTGCGCGCGATCGCGGCCTCGCCGGGGCGGCGAATCATGTAGCGTCGTGGCCGGGCATTAGGCCGTCGAAGACGGGCGTAAACGCCCTGGTGCCCGGCCACCCCGATTGAGCGGGCACGATCTTGCGTCCCTTGCTGGGATCGCCGGGTCAAGCCCGGCGATGACGAGTGAGAAATGCGCGAGATCGTGTTCGACACCGAAACCACCGGGCTCGACCCTTATCAGGGCGACCGGCTGGTCGAGATCGGCTGCGTCGAACTGGTCAACGGCTTCCCGACCGGCAACAGCTTTCACTATTACCTCAATCCCCAACGCGACGTGCCCGACGGCGCGTTCCAGGTGCACGGCCTGTCGGCGGAATTCCTCAAGGACAAGCCGCTGTTCGCGGACGTCTGCGAGGAGTTTCTCGCCTTCGTCGGCGATGCGCCGCTGGTCGCCCACAACGCGATGTTCGATCTCGGTTTCATCAACACCGAACTCGAGCGCTGCAAGCGCGCGCTGTTGCAGCGCGACCGCCTGGTCGACACGCTGATGCTGGCGCGGCGGCGCTATCCGGGCGGGCCGAACCGGCTCGACGACCTGTGCGCGCGCTTTTCCATCGACACCTCGCGCCGCACCAAGCACGGCGCGCTGCTCGATGCCGAGTTGCTCGCCGAGGTCTATGTCGAGCTGACCGGCAAGCGTCAGGCGCGGCTCAGCCTGGTCGACGAACCGGCCGGCATCACGCAGCAAGGCATCGTCGCGGTCGTGCGGATCAGGCCTGCGCCGCTGCTGCCCCGTATTTCGGCGGCGGAACGCGAGGCGCACCGCGCGTTCGTGGCGACCTTGGGCGAAAAGGCGATCTGGAACGACTATCTGGCCGCCTAAAGCGCTGGTTGGTCGTCTAGGTGGCTGGCGGCGTTGCCGCCGACGGCTGCATCTCGGCCATGCGCTGCCGGTAAAGCGAGACGAAATCCACTGGATCGATCATCAGCGGCGGGAAACCGCCATTACGCACCGCCGTCGCGATGGTTTCGCGTGCGAACGGGAACAAGAGCCGCGGGCATTCGATCATGACGATCGCATGCACGTTTTCCGGCGGCACGTTCTGGATCTTGAAGACGCCCGCATAGAGCAGGTCGAAGCTGAACAGGAACAGGTTCGGTACCTCGGCGCGGCCCTCGATCTTGAGCTCGACCTCGAAATCGTTCTGCGCCAGGGGCTTGGCGTTGACGTTGATCTGGATGTTGATCTTCGGCGCCTGCGACTGCTGCTGCAGCGAACCCGGCGCGTTCGGGTTCTCGAACGACAGGTCCTTGACGTACTGGGCGAGGACGTTGAGCTGCGGCGGCGCCTGATTGGCCTCCGCGGGGGGCGGGCCGCCATTCGTCGATGCCATGAAACTGTCCTCCGGCCTTGGCGCGGGAGGTCCCCGGCGCAACCGGCGGTGTCGCTAACACAAGCCCCCTGGGCCGACAAGGACGAGGATTTCTCTAGTCCGCGTCGGGAGTTCGCTTGTGGCTGATGCGCTCCTCGGGAACGCGTTGCCATTGGTCGGGCGGAAGGTCGACCACGTCAGGCCGGCCGCTCGCCCGCTCGGCGCGCGCCACGACCCGGCGCAACGCCGCACGGATCCAGTGCTGGGTTGGTGGGAGCAGCAGCAGCAGACCCAGCACGTCCGTCAGGAACCCCGGCAGCAGCAGCAGGAAACCGCCCAGCACGGTGAGGAAGCCCCGGCCGTCCAGTTCCACGCGGCTGATCGTGCGGTCGCCGAATGCATCGCGCACGCGCGCGACTTCCCGGTGACCCGCATGGCGGATCACCGTCAGGCCGGCGAGCGAGGTGAGGAACGTGAGCGCGAGCGCTGCCAGAACGCCAAGCTTGAGCGCGACCGCCACGAATAGGGCAATTTCCACAACGGGCAGCATCAGCAGCCCGAAAATCGCCCATTTCACCAATGACATCCCGATACCTAAGGGTCCAAGGTTGTTGGCGCGCCGCCCTGGATCGTCTAACATGCCGCAGGATGCGCGGAGCCGATTGCGCGGCATTTGCCGGCGTGAACACTGGAACGTCTCCCGCCGTGTGGTTAGATAGATAATATCGGCGAAGGTGGCATCCAGTGCCGTGGATGCGGCGCTGCGCCACGCCCGTCTGGACGGCAGCCCGAGAGCAAGCGCGACGTGTTCGATATCTACACCATCATCTTTCTGGCGCTCGCAGTGTTCATTTTCCTGCGTCTGCGCAGCGTGCTCGGCCAGCGCACCGGGCGCGAACGCCCGCCCTACGATCCTTACTCGGCGCGCGAGGCTGCGCGCCCCTCCACCAACGACAATGTGGTGAGCTTGCCGCCACGGCCGACCGATGCGGCAGCGGCGCCGGCCGATGTCGCGCCGGCCGAACGCTGGAAGGGGATTGTGGAGCCGGGCTCCGCCGCCGCGGTCGGTCTCGATGCCGTGCTGGCGCAAGACCCGAGCTTCGATCCCAAGAGCTTTATCGCCGGCGCGCGCGCCGCCTACGAGATGATCGTCACCGCCTACGCGCAGGGCGACCGGCGCAGCCTGAAGAACCTGCTGTCCAAGGACGTCTATGACGGCTTCGAGACGGCGATCAAGGACCGCGAAAGCCGGGGTGAAAAAGCCGAGACGCGGTTCGTCTCGATCGACAAGGCCGATATCACCGGCGCCGACGTAAAGGGCAAGACCGCGCAGGTGACGGTGCGCTTCGTCTCGCAGCTCGTCTCGGTGACGCGCGACAAGGACGGCAACGTGATCGACGGCAGCCCCGACAAGGTCACCGACGTGACCGACGTGTGGACCTTCGCGCGCGATCTCTCCTCGCGCGATCCCAACTGGAAGCTGGTCGCCACCGAAACCGGGCAGTAGGCCCACATGGCGGCGCTGCGGCACGCCCGAACATTCGGACGCGTCGCGGTGCTGGCGCTGTGTTGCCTGCTTGTTGCGGATGAAGACGCGGAGGCGCGCCGCGCGCACCGCGCCAAAATCCGCCCGGCCCCCGCGCCTGTCTCCGAATTCACCGGCAAGCCGAACCCGCCTGGGCCAATTCGCTTTGCCGATACGCGCTTCGAGCCGGTTGCGTTTGACGCGGTCGACGGCTGGGCGGCCGACGATCACGCGGCCGCCTTCGCGACATTTCTCGCAAGCTGCCGCCCGATCGTCGGCAGCGCCAAGGTGTCGCGCGACACGCGGCCGGTCTATCCGGCGCTGGTCGAGATCTGCCGCAAGGCACGCGCCGCAGGCACGCCGACGGCCGAGACGGCGCGCAAGTTCTTCGAGGAGAATTTCCGCGCGGTTCGCGTTTCGAAAATCGACGATCCGAACGGATTTCTCACCGGCTACTACGAGCCGATCGTCGAGGGCTCGCGCGTTCAAACCGACGACTTCAAGGTGCCGCTCTATGGTCGTCCGCGCGACCTCGTGCACATGGGGCGCAAGCGCAAGGCGGAGAGCTTTCCCAACACCGGCCGCGTCGTGCGCCGGCTCGCGCGCGGCAAATACGTGCCGTACTTCGACCGCGCGGCGATCGAGGACGGTGCGCTCGCGACCCGCAACCTGGAGATCTGCTATCTCAAGGACGCGAACGATCTCCTGTTCATCCAGATCCAGGGCTCGGCGCGCGTGCGCCTGGCCGACGGCTCGCTGCTGCGCGTCAATTACGACGCGCACAACGGATATCCCTACACGCCCGTCGGCCGCATCCTGATCGAGCGCGGCATCATCGCGCGCGAGGACATGTCGATGGACCGCATCCGCAAATGGATGGCGGAAAATCCCGACGGCGGCAAAGAGCTGCGGCGGCAGAACAGATCTTACGTATTCTTCCGCAATACCGGATTGCCCGAGAACGAGGAGGCGAGGGGAGCGCAGGGCGTGCCGCTCACCGCCGCGCGCTCGATCGCGGTCGACCGCGTGCTGCACGTCTACGGCACGCCGTTCTTCATCGAGGCCGAGCTGCCGATCGCGACCGAGACCTCGAACACAAAATTCCGCCGCCTGATGGTCGCGCAGGACACCGGCTCGGCGATCGTCGGGCCGGCGCGCGCCGACATCTACTTCGGGGCCGGCGATGAAGCCGGGAAGATCGCCGGCCGCATCAAGAATCCCGCGCGCTTTACAATGCTGATGCCGCGTGCGCTCGATCCGCTCGACGCCGGGCGTGCGATGCCACTGCCGGCTGCGCGTCCTGCCTCGGCGCCGAAATCGGCCGAGCCGAAACCTGCCGAGGTCAAGGCCGAACCGGCAGCGGGCGAGCCCAAGGCGGCCGAGCAGAAGCCCGACGTGCCGCTGCCGCGCCCGCGGCCGAAATCATGACGCGCAGGCGGTCGCTCTCCGATGACGAACGCGCGCTGTGGGAAACGGTGACGCGCGCGGTTGCGCCGCTGCGGCGGCGCAAGGCGAAGATCAAGGCGATCGAGCAGGCCGAAGAGGTCGCGGCACCTTCACCTGCAAAACCGGTGCGCAAAACGGTCGCGCCGCCTCCGGCAGCGCCCGCGAAGCCCGCAGGACCGCCACCGCTCGCTCCGCTCGGCCGCCGCATGCGCCAGAAGCTCGGCCGCGGCACGGAGGCAATCGATGCGCGCATCGACCTGCACGGACTGACCCAGGCCGACGCGCATGCGGCACTCGCGCACTTTCTGCGGCGCGCGCAGCGCGACGGTGCGCGCGTGGTGCTGGTCATCACCGGCAAGGGGGCGCGGCCGGGTGGTGATGTTTACTCGGAGCGCGGCGTGCTCAAGCGCCAGGTGCCGTTGTGGCTCGAAAGCAGCGAGCTGCGTTCCTTCGTCGTGGGCTTTGAAAGCGCGGGCGTCGGCCACGGCGGGGCCGGGGCGCTCTATGTGCGGGTGCGGCGGGGGCGGTAGCGCGCAGAGCTACAACACACGTGTTTGCTAGCTGCGCGCTCTAGCGAAGCCAGAGCAACAAGCTCCGTCATGGCCGGGCATAGCCCGTCGAAGACGGGCGTAAACGCCCTGGTGCCCGGCCATCCCGCTGAGGCGGGCACGACCTACGACGCGATCTCGTCAAAAAGGTCACGCCACGTCGGGTTGGTCTGCGCGATGAGCCGCGTCTTCCACGCACGCGGCCAGTGCTTCATGTTTTTCTCGCGATGAATCGCGTCGCGGGCGGTCGAAAACACTTCGAAATAGACGAGCCGATAGATGTGGTAGCGCTTCGTGCGGCCTTCCACGAAGCCATTGCGGTGCTCGTATACGCGCCGGACAACGTTGCTGGTGACGCCGATGTAGATCGCGCCGCCCGGCCTACTTGCGAGAATGTAAAGATAGAATTGCCGCACGAGCAAAGGATGACTAAGCGGGATGGCCGGGACAAGCCCGGCCATGACGGGCGAGAGAGTCAGCGTTTCTTCTTCGACGATCGTCGTTCAGCGTTCCATCGACCGATGGAGGGCTGCGGAGCCGAAGAAACTTTCACCGTGCGGCCCCGCCTTCGCGCCTTCACGGCCTCAAGCGCCAAATTCAGCGCTTCGCGGAAAAATGCCCGCGGTATGCCGGCGTGGACCCCTGCTCGTACACCTTCCATTTCAGCCCCCCTCTGCTCTCTAAAGTCGTGTTCAATACATCAAGCAATTATGAGTATATGCAACCGAATTCCGTTTTCCACCAACGCACGATTGCGACAAGACAGAAAACAGCGAGTTGGGTTGTGCAGGGCAGTCAGGTTATTTCGTAGCAGGATCAATGGCAAAAGCGATGCGCCCGCACGGGTTTCAACCAAAATCACGCTATGCGTGTAAAACTCTCGCTCTCGTACTACAAAATAAACCTGCTCAAATCCGCGTTCTTTGCCAAATCCCCGATGTGCTCGCGCACATAGGCCGCGTCGATCTTGAGGGTTTCGCCCGAGCGGTCGGGCGCGGCGAATGAAATCTCGTCCAACACGCGCTCCATCACGGTTTGCAGGCGGCGTGCGCCGATGTTCTCGACATTCGAGTTCACCTCCACGGCGATGTCGGCGATCGCATCGATCGCATCGTCAGTGAAGACGAGTGTGACGCCTTCGGTTCCGAGCAACGCCACCGTCTGCTTGACCAGCGAGGCTTCCGGCTCGGTGAGGATGCGCTTGAGGTCGTCGCGCGTCAGCGCATTCAGCTCCACGCGGATCGGCAGCCGGCCTTGCAGCTCGGGCAGCAGGTCCGACGGCTTCGACACATGGAACGCGCCGGATGCAATGAACAGGATGTGGTCGGTCTTCACCGCGCCGTGCTTGGTCGACACCGTGGTGCCTTCGATCAGCGGCAGAAGGTCGCGCTGCACGCCCTCGCGCGACACGTCGCCACCGATGCGGCCGTCCCGCGCCGTGATCTTGTCGATCTCATCGAGGAACACGATGCCGTTCTGCTCCACGGCCTTAATCGATTCCTGCACCAGCTGGTCCTGGTCGAGCAGCTTGTCGGATTCCTCGCTGACCAGCGGCTCGTGCGCCTCCTTCACGGTGAGCCGGCGCGTCTTGGTCTTGCCGCCCATCTTCCCGAAAATATCGCCGATGGAGATCGCGCCCATCTGCGCGCCCGGCATGCCGGGGATTTCGAACATCGGAAGCCCGCCGCCCGACTGCTGGACTTCTATCTCGATCTCCTTGTCGTCCATCTCGCCGTTGCGCAGGCGGCGGCGGAACGACTCCTTGGTGGCGGGGCTTGCGGCGGGACCGGTGAGGGCGTCGACCACGCGATCCTCGGCGGCGAGCTGTGCCTTCGCCTCGACGTCCTTGCGCTTCTTCTCGCGCGTCTGCGCGATCGCGATCTCGACCAGGTCGCGCACGATCTGCTCGACGTCGCGGCCGACGTAACCGACTTCGGTGAACTTGGTGGCCTCGACTTTGAGGAAAGGTGCCCCGGCCAGCCTTGCAAGACGCCGCGAAATCTCAGTCTTACCGACGCCGGTCGGCCCGATCATCAAAATGTTCTTCGGCAGCACTTCCTCGCGCAGCTTCTCGTCGAGCTGCATGCGGCGCCAGCGGTTGCGCAGCGCGATCGCGACCGCGCGCTTGGCGTCGCCCTGGCCGATGATGAAGCGGTCGAGCTCGGAAACGATTTCGCGGGGAGAGAACGAGGTCATGCGTTGCGTACCATCAGAAGTGCGATGCCATCGGGCGTGTCGACGAGCTTGTCCCTGACGAATCCCGCCTTCTCGTAGGCGCGGATCGCGCGCGTATTCGTGGGATCGGGATCGACCACGACACGCGGGGTGCTGTTTGCCAGCAAGCGTTCAATGAAGGCGCGGATGAAGCCGGAGCCATGGCCCTGGCCGACCATCTCGGCAACGCCGATCATCTGGTCGATGCCTCGGGTGCCTTCGGGCTGCGGGCCGAACCCGGTGTTCCAGTCCGTCAACCGGTAACACTGCAGATATCCAAGCGGAGCGTTGCCGAACGATACGATGTACTGATCCATCGCGGGCTCGTTCATGTCGCCGCTCACGAGCCCGAATTGCTGGTCCGGATCGCCCCACCACGCGACGACGTGCGGGCGCGCGAGCCAGTCCTTGACCAGCGGCAGATCCTCGGCCGACATCGGACGAAACTGATACGACGCCATGCTCAGGCGCTCTTCAACGTCTCAACCGTGACGTTGCGGTTGGTGTAGACGCAAATATCCGCCGCGATGTCGAGCGAGCGGCGCACGATCGTCTCGGCGTCCATCTCGGTGGTGGCGAGCGCGCGGGCGGCGGCGAGCGCGTAGTTGCCGCCCGAGCCGATGCCCATCACGCCGGCTTCCGGTTCGAGCACGTCGCCGGTGCCTGTGAGCACCAGCGACACGTCCTTGTCGGCGACGATCATCATGGCTTCGAGGCGGCGCAAATAGCGGTCGGTGCGCCAGTCCTTGGCGAGTTCGACGGCGGCGCGCATCAACTGACCGGGATATTGCTCCAGTTTGGCTTCCAGCCGCTCGAACAGCGTGAAGGCGTCCGCGGTCGCGCCCGCGAAGCCGCCGATCACGTCGCCCGAATCTGCGCCGCGCCCTTTTCCGAGGCGCCGGACCTTCTTGGCGTTGGCCTTGACGATGGTCTGGCCGATCGAGACCTGTCCGTCGCCGCCGATCGCCACCACGCCGCCCTTGCGGACCGTCAGGATGGTCGTGCCGTGCCAGAGGTCGGGGGAGGGGTTCTGCATGGAGCCCGATGTAGGCACGGCGCAGGAGGGATGCAAACTTATCCCTCCCCGCAAAGCGGGGAGGGGTTCAGAACGCCCGCGCCTCCATGCCGTCCACGTAACGCTTCATGTACTGGCCGATGAAGTCGTGGTTGACGAAGCGCTGGTAGGCGTCGGCGATCCGCCGGGTGACCGGGCCCCAGACCTGCCCCTCGGGGCCGATCGCGACGCCGTTCACTTTGGTGACCGGGCAGATGCACAGCGAGGTCGAGGTGAGGAAAATCTCGTCCGCATTGTAGGCGTCGTAGAGATCGAGGTCGGCTTCGCGCAGCGTCAGCCCTTCCTGGTGCGCAAGGTCGATCGCGGTCTGACGGCTCACGCCCGGCAGCACGAATTTTTCCCGCGGAGTGAGAATCTCCTCGCCGCGCACGATGAAGATGTTCGAGCCGAGCCCCTCGCAGAGATTGCCGTTGACGTCGAGCAGCACCGCCCAGGCTTCCGGGTCGATGCTCTGCACCTCCTGATCGGCGACGATCAGGTTGAGATAGTTGTGCGTCTTGGCGCGCGGCGTGAGCGACTCCGGCGGCACACGGCGGTGCGACGGAATGACCACCTTGATGCCGGTCTTGAACAGCTTGGCGCGCTTGGCGAACGGCAGCGGATTGCATTCGAGCACGACGTTCGGTCCGTGGTAGTCGATGTTGTCGCCCGGCGCCTCCTTCACGCCGCGGCTGATGCGCTGGCCGACCCAGTAGTCGTCGTCGGACCCCAGCAAATGGCGATTGCGCTCGAACACCTCCTCGGTCAGGTCGCACATCTTGTCCGGCCCGAAGCCCGGGTCGATGCGCAGGTATTTCAGCGAGCGGTAGAGCCGGTCGACGTGCTCCTTCACCTTGAACAGGCGGTGGCCGAAGGTGCGGGTCATGTCGAAGCAACCGTCGCCATAGACCCAGCTCGAATCGCGGAACGGGATGCGCACCTCGCGTTCCGGCATGAATTCGCCGTTGAACCAGGCAACGCGCTCATTGGTTAATTGGGACATCTCGGCCTCTGGGCTGGAAAGAGCGACAAAGACTAAACGACCACCGGCCGGGCGCGCCAGCCCCGAGGTGGCGAACCCCGCCAACCCCTGATAAAAGGCGCGCGCATTGTTGTTTGCGCATGGTCTTGTCCGAAAACCGGTATCCACATTTCGGGACCATGCGACGAGAGGATTTCGCATGCGCACGGCCGCGGTGAAGCGCAAGACCAAGGAAACCGACGTGGAGGTTGAAATCAACCTCGACGGCACCGGCGCGGGCTCGATCGCGACCGGCATCGGCTTTTTCGATCACATGCTCGACCTCTTGGCGCGCCATTCGCGCATCGACATCACCGTGAAGGCCAAGGGCGACCTGCACATCGACCATCACCACACCACCGAGGACGTCGGCATCGCGCTCGGGCAGGCCGTGAAGCAGGCGCTCGGCGACATGAAGGGCATCACCCGCTACGCCAGCGTGCATATGCCGATGGACGAGGCCCTCACCCGCGTCGCGATCGACATTTCCGGGCGGCCGTTCCTGGTGTTCAAGGCCG
>JAXDOA010000295.1:0-3212 GCA_034669125.1 Hyphomicrobiales bacterium | reverse complement strand
CCCTTCGGGGGAGGGATAGAAGCGCCTTACTTCATCGCGCAGTCCTTCACGTGCGGGTCGGAATAGTTCTCGAACACCTTCTGGGCGATCTCGGTCTGGTACTTGCCGTCGGCGCGCTTGGCCACCTTCACCAGATAGAAGTCCTGGATCGGATAGTGGTTGGTGTTGAACTTGAAGGCGCCGCGCAGCGACTTGAAGTCCGCCTTGGCGAGCGCTGCACGCAGCGCGTCCTTGTTGTCGGTCTTGCCGCCGGTTGCCTTGAGCGCCGAGTCGATCAGCAGCGCGGCGTCGTAGGCCTGGAACGCGTAGCTTCCCGGCACGGCGTTGTATTCCTTCTCGTAGGCGGCGACGAATTCCTTGTTCTGTGGATTGTCGAGGTTCGGCGCCCAGTTCGCGCCGCCGAAGAAGCCAAGCGCTGCGTCCTGCTGCGCCGGCAGCGTCGACTCATCCACTGTGAACGCCGAAAGGAACGTGATCTTGTCGGCGAGTCCCGCCTGGCGGAACTGCTTGACGAAATTGACGCCCATGCCGCCCGGCAAGAACACAAAAATGGCCTCGGGCGCGGCCGCCGCGATCTTGGAGAGCTCGGCCGAGTAGTCGAGCTGGTTGAGCGGCACGTAGACCTCGTCGACCACCTCGCCCTTGAAGTAGCGCTTGAACCCGGCCAGCGAGTCTTTGCCCGCCTGGTAGTTCGGCGCCATGATGAAGACCTTCTTCAGCCCCTTGTCCTGTGCGTACTTGCCCAGCACCTCGTGCACCTGATCGTTCTGGTAGGAGGTGACGAAGAAGCTCGCGTTGCACTCCTTGCCGGCGAAATTCGAGGTGCCGGCATTGGGCGAGATCAGGATCGCGCCGCCGTCCGTCACCGGCTTCATCATCGCGATCAGGATGTTGGAGAACACCGGTCCGACCACGAAGTCGACCTTGTCGCGCTCGACCAGCGCCTTGGCCTTGCCGACTGCGACGTCCGGCTTGAGTTCGTCGTCCTGCACCACGAGCTCGACCTCGCGCCCGCCGAGCTTGCCGCCGAGCGTTTTCACCGCGAGCTGGAAGCCGTTGCGCTGCTGAGTGCCGAGCGCCGCCGGCGGTCCCGACAGCGTGGTCAGGATGCCGACCTTGAGCTTGTCCTGGGCGCCGGCTTGCGTGGCGATCCCCAGCGCCGCGACCGCAAGCATGATGGGCAGTTTTCTCATGTCCACTCCTCCGGAAGTCTTCTGTTGCGCAAGGCTTGAATGCGTTCCTCTGGCGAGTATGGCCCGGCCGCGCGCGCCACGTCCAACAGGTGCGCCCGATCGGTCGGCCGGAAGATATTTTAAGCTTAAAGCATCTCTCCTGTGAAGCCCCATTTTGCGGGCACATTGCCGCGTCCGCCGGCGCGTAACTGGGCGACGGCGCGGCGTTTACGCTGTCATCAAGTTAACCGGCCGGCTTGTTTCGACGACGCTCCGTTCGTGATTGAATGCGCGCCAGCTTAAGAACTGGAGTAACGCGTTCATGCAATTGACCGCTGGCATCACCAAGGCTTCGACCGGCCTCGACGGCATCGCCTGGAACATCCTGGGCCAGACCTATGTGCCGAAATCGCTGAGCGAGAACCAGTTCTCCTGGCACGCGACCTTCCCGCCCGGCACTTTCGTGCCGCCGCACATCCATCCGACCCAGGACGAGTTCATCTACATGTTCGAGGGCCGCATGGATGCGGTGATCGACGGGCGCGAGTACGTCGCGACCGCGGGCGACCTGATCCGGCTGCCGATGAACATCCCGCACGGCCTGTTCAACAAGTCCGAGCAGCCGATCAAGTGCCTGTTCTGGGTCACGCCGACGCGCAAGCTCTACGATCTGTTCTGGGCGATCCACGGCATGAAGGAGCAGAACCCACCCGACGTGGTGGCGCTCTCCGCCAAGCACGAGATCGTGTTCCTGCCGCCGCCGGAGGCGTAGTTCCTTCGGCTCTGCGCTGCGTGCGGAGCCTGCCCGCGCCCATGTGCTGGCGGTTGCGCCCGCGTTTCCGTCTGCTAGGTTGCCGCAGACCTGAAGGGACGCGGCACATGGTCCGATGGATTGTTCGATTAGTCGTTCTTGGCTTGGCGATCGGTCTTGCGGGCTGTGTCACCTCGCCCCTCAAGCCGGCCACGATCGTCCAAACGGCGCCTCCAGGGTCTGTTCCGGCGCGTCCGCCAAGCGCGCCGCAAAACCCGATGCAGTGCATCCACGACGAAGGCTACGGCCGCTGGACCGACTGCGGCACCGAGATGTGACGGCGGAAGCCTCGCGCGCTCAATTCGTTTTGATGCCGGCCGCCTTCACCAGCGCGATGTTTTCGGCGATTTCCTTGTTGATCAGCGCATCGAATTCCGCCGGCGTGATCGGCATCGGATCGATGCCCTGCTGGCTCAGCTTTTCCCTGACGGCCGGGCTTGTGGCGGCCTTCTGCGCCTCCTGATGCAGGCGCTCGACGATCTCGCGCGGTGTCTTGACCGGCAGGAACAGCCCGTTCCAGAACGTGTAATCGGAATTCGCATAGCCGAGCTCGATCGTGGTCGGGACATCGGGCAGCACCGAGCTTCGCTTCGGCGTCGAGACCGCGAGCGCAAGCAGCTTGCCGTCGCGGATGAACGGCAGCGCCGGCGCGAAGGTGGAGAAGCAGAAATCCACGCGTCCAGTCATCACTTCCGTCAGCACTTCGGGCATGCCGCGGAACGGCACGTGGACGCCGTCGAATCCTGCGCTGAAGCGTAACCGCTCGGTGGTGAAATGCGTCGATGAGCCGACGCCGGCGGTCCCGAACGTGATCGCGCCGTTCTGCTGTTTGGCGAGCGCGACCAGCTCCTGCAGCGTCTTGATGCCCTTCTCGGGCGAAATCACCGCGACATTGGGCGAGCTGCCGAGTGCCGCAACCGCCACGAAATCCTTCGCGGCGTCGTAGGGCGCGTTCGGATAGATCGCGGGCGTGACGACGTGGGCGGACGAATTGGCAAGGATCGTGTAGCCGTCCGGCTCCGCGCGCGCCGCCACGGCGGTGCCGAGCGTGCCGCCCGCGCCGCCGCGGTTCTCCACGACGATCGACTGGCCGAGCTGCTGCGATAGCGTCTCGAACACGATGCGCGCGACGATGTCGATGGTCGAGCCCGCCGTGAACGGAACGATGGCGCGGATCTGTTTCGACGGCCAGGCCTGCGCCTGTGCCGTGCGCAACAGCGCAGGCGTGG
>JAXDOA010000294.1:0-8076 GCA_034669125.1 Hyphomicrobiales bacterium | reverse complement strand
CCGGGTGCCCCTTTGTCTATTTCGGCTCCCCGAAAAAATGAGGGGAGCAGAGCGCCGACAGGCGCTGGTGCGGAAGCGCCGCACCCGATGACCCGCCTCGCGGTCAGGTCGATCTCCGAGAACGCTCAGAGATCACCGGCCAGTAACGGTGGCCGGCGCGCCTCTCGACGCTCTGCTGCGGCGTTTTCCTTACGGCGTCGGGCCGCGCTTTGCGTGGCCGGTGCGGTTGACCTTCCAGGTCCGGCGCCGGTTCTGCCTTTCGGGCCAGAGCGTCCGCCGTCCCTGACAGGGCCGAACAGGCCTCCGTCAGCCAGCTCCTGGCAGAGGACCGTAGTGTCCCCGGGCGGAGCCCCGAAGCCGCCCGGGTGCCGGGGTGACGAGCCCCAGCGCGCAGGCGCCGCACAAGCCGAACGCGGTTTCCCGCTTTCGACTCCCGGAAGGCTCGGCCTGATCTCCGGCCACCCTCCGGCTCGCTCCATCATCCGAACGTCACCGGTTGACGCCCCTCGACGAGCAAGGCGCGGACAAGATAAGGGCGGATTCCGAGGCGGGGATAAGTTCTGCGATCACAAGATCGTGAAGGCGATCCTAGTATAGGAACGACGATCCGCGCCCGACCCATGCGGCGAACGCGTCGAGCATCTCGGCGCGGACCTCCGCATCCTTGCGGCCGGTGCGCGCCGGCACGTGGAAGGAATGATCGGCGTCGGCAAACAGCTTGAGCGTTGCGCGGTTGCCGAGCGCCGCGCACACCGGCTCGAGGTCGCTCAATTCGGCGAATTCGTCGCGCGTGCCCTGCAGGAACAGCATCGGGATCGTCACGTCGAAGAGATGCTCGGCGCGCTCGCGCGACGGGCGCTTGGGCGGGTGCAGCGGAAAGCCGAGGAACGCGAGGCCCGCAACGCCGTCGAGCGGTGCCGCGGCCTGCGCCTGTGACGTCATCCGGCCGCCGAATGATTTGCCGCCCGCGATCAGCGGCACGCCCGGCAATTGCCGGCGCGCCTCGGCGACGGCGGCGCGCACGGCCGCGTGCGCGATCTTGGGCGGATCGGGCCGTTTGCCGCCGCGCTCCATGTAGGGAAATTGATAGCGCAGGCTCGCGATGCCGCGCTCGGCCAATCCGGCCGCGGCGGCAGCCATGAACGGATGCGCCATGCCGGCGCCCGCGCCATGCGCGAACACGAAGCAGGCGGAGGCGCGGGGAGGGAGTTGGAGCACGGCGGAGACGCGAGTCTGCGCGTCCACATCGATGGTGATCGGCTTTGGTTTCGACTCGGTCATCTCGTTGGCTCCGCTCCTCCACTTTGTACGATGTGCGCTAGGGCGGGCAAAGCAGCTCAGACCCTCATCCTGAGGAGCCGCGCAGCGGCGTCTCGAAGGATGGCCACGCTAACTGACCCCGAACCTCTTGCGATATGTTCGGCGCAAGTCTGCTTTCACATCAAACGGATTTTTTAAGTACGGAAAAGTTCCGTTTAGTCGAATCGGATGGCTCGCACGTTCGATTCGGAGCGGCATGAGGCCTTGCGGGCTTTTCTGGTCGAGAAGCGCGACAAGAGCGGCCTGCGGCAGGTCGACCTCGCCAAGCGGTTGAAGCGCCGCCAAGACTACATCAGCTATGTCGAGACTGGCCAAAAGTTGGTCGAGGTCGTCGAATTGATGGAATGGGCTGAGGCGCTCGGTTTCGATGCGCGCGACGCAATCAAGCATCTTTACAAGATACGGAAATAATCCGTATGGTAGAAGCCGAAGCAACCTTCGGCCGCCATGCCCACCATCGAAGACATGATCTACCAGCGCTGGGATGAGGAACGCGCCAGCGCGGCCGCTTTCTCGTTCGCGCCGATCTATCAGTTTCTGTCGGCGCTCACCCATTTGGCACGCATGGACGAGCGCCAGTCGGTCGTCGATCTGGTGCGCGAGGCGCGCAAGCCGGGGAAGAACAAGAGCTGGAACGCAGGGTACGACGCGGCAATGACCGCGATCATTCGGGTCGCGGTGGAGAGGGCGCATACACCTTGACAGTAGCCCGGCTTGAGCGAAGCGAAAGCCGGGGTGATCGTTGCGTCCATGTCCCGGATTTCGCTAACGCTCAATCGGGCTACACGCTAGAATCGGATTCCCGAATGAAGAGTGTCGGCTATGGAAGCTGTCGAAGAGCTTTTTGAAATAGCGAGGAAACTAAATGAAGCCGGCTCAGCCGGGGATGTAAATCTGATTGCGAAACCGTTGGAAGTCCTAGACGAGGCAGCTAGCGAGGCCAAGCGCTCATTTTCTGGTTCCTGGTTGGGCTATCACTCACGCGTTTACTACGAGGGATTTGCTCCCGCGCCGCCCGGCGCACATTTTAGCCAAGAGTGGGGGCTCAAGGATTTGAGTTTCACGGGCCTTGGTTCGCGAGGTGATTGGCGCGAGTACGATTTCGAGGGTGTGAAGGCCTGGGTTTTTGGTAAGGCCAATGATCCTGATCTCAAACCAGCGCGGGCGGCAGCCACCAAAGCCGCCGATACTTTCGATGAGGGCAAGTCAGAGATACTTTCTGTGCTTGAGAATGAGCTTGCCGATCGATCTGACCCGTTTCTAACAAGGCTGAAAGGAGATTTGGAAAACCTCAAGCCCATGTCCGAGGGCGCGATCACGCGCCTCTGGTCTCCAAAGGGTCAAATAATGACGCGAGACATGGTAGCAATGGGTCAAGGGACCACAGCTCCCCCGCATGTTGCGGTGGCAGCCGAAATTGCATCTATCCGTCATTCATTTGGCATATGCAAAGCCGCGGCCGACATCGCGAGGAAGTCGGGGTCCCACTTGGAGCGCAAAGGCCGTCAGAAAGTTGCTAGCGGCCGAGTCGGTACGAATGTGTTCATTGGACATGGCCAAGCTACCGCTTGGCGAGAACTCAAAGACTTCATTCAGGATCGTTTGCAGCTCCCTTGGGATGAGTTCAATCGAGTGCCTATCGCGGGCGTGACAAATATTGCGCGGCTCTCCGAGATGCTCGACGCAGCGTCTATCGCGTTCCTCGTAATGACAGCTGAGGACGAATTGGCGGATGGCGCGCTGCAAGCAAGAATGAACGTCATACATGAAGCTGGTTTGTTTCAGGGTCGATTAGGCTTCACCAAGGCGATTGTATTGTTGGAAGAGGGTTGCTCTGAATTTACTAACATTCAGGGCCTTGGCCAGATACGATTCGCAAAAGGAAAAATCAGTACTGCATTCGAGGAAGTTCGAAGGGTATTGGAACGCGAGGGCTTAATTAGCAGCGCTAGTTGAACGTTCCCTCACCCCTCCACCTTCTCCTCCTTGATGATCTCCTCTGCCTCTTCGTTGAGCGGCCTTGCCCCCCGCGCCGGCTCGCTGAACGGCGCCATCTTGGGCCGTTTGCGCAGCAGGTCGATGCCGGCATAGATGCCTTCGGCCTGCTGGATCGCGATGCGGTCGCGGTCGCGCGTGCGGATGAAATCCTCCACGATGGCCGCGCGGTCGGGATCGATGCCGATCGCCTCCAGCGTCTTGCGGCCGAACTTGTTGGCCGACTCGAAGGTTTCGCGCACCTCGTAATCGACGTTCTTGGCCAGAAGCTGCAGCGTGTGGCCGCGGTCGTAGGAGCGCGCGAAAATCTTGGTGCCGGGGAATTCGGCTTGCGTGAGGGCGACGATGCGATTGCAGTCCTCTTGCTTGTCGACGCAGATCGCGATCAGCCGCGCCTTCTCGAGGCCCGCCGCGCGCAGCACGTCGAGCCGCGTGCCGTCGCCGTAATAGACCTTGAAGCCGAACCGCCCGGCGACCTGGATCATCTCGGGATCGGAGTCGATTGCCGTGACGTCGACTTCCTCGGCGAGGAGATATTGCGACACGATCTGCCCGAAGCGGCCAAAGCCGATCACCAGCACCGACGGCGTGGTGCCGCCGAAGTCGTCTGCCTCGGGCGCCGCGGTACGGGCGCGCCGGCGCACCAGCCGGTCGGTCACTTCGGCGAACGGCGGGCCGATCAGCAGCGTGACGGCGGCGATGGCCGAGAGGAGACTGCCCTGCGTGGCGCTGAGGATCCCGAGCGAAGTCCCGAGCGGGAGGAGCACGAAGGCGAACTCGCCCGCGCCGGTGAGCACCGAGCCCGCCTGCAAGGCTTCGCCGCGCCGCGCGCAGGTGATGCGGAACAGCGCCCAGACGATGCCGGCCTTGAGCAGCGTGATGATTATGGCGGCGGCGACCACGAGCCACAGGTTCGCCATGACGATGCGCATGTCGATCGTCATGCCGACGCCCATGAAGAACAGCGCGAGCAGCAGGCCGCGGAACGGCTCGATGTCGGCTTCGAGCTCGTGGCGGTAGCTCGATTCGGCGAGCAGCACGCCGGCGAGGAATGCGCCAAGCGCCATCGACATACCGACCGCCTGCATCAGCAGCGCCGATCCGAGCACGACCAGCAGCGCGGCCGCGGTCATGATCTCGCGCGCGTCGGTCCAGGCGAGCAGCCGGAAGAACGGATTGAGCAGATAGCGCCCGGCCAGCACCAGTGCCGCGATGGCGAGCCCGGCGAGCCCGACGGAGCTGACGGTTTCGGCGAGCGTGACCTGTTCGGCGACCATGGCGCCCGGCGCCAGCAGCGGGATCAGCGCGAGCAGCGGCACGACCGCCATGTCCTGAAACAGCAGGATCGCGAATGCGCGCTGCCCGTAGGGCTGCTGCAGGTGTCCACGCTCTTCCAGGATGCGCAGCGCAATCGAGGTTGCCGACATGGCGAGCGCAAGGCCCGCGACCAGCGCACCGCGCCAGCCGAACCGCCCGGTCGCGAGCGCAAGGGCGGCAATCGCCGCCGCGGTGAGGATGAGTTGCGCTACTCCCAGCCCGAAAATGTCGCGCCGCATCGCGAGCAGGCGCGACAATTCAAGCTCCAGCCCGATCAGGAACAGCAGCATCACTACGCCCAGTTCAGCCACCGTGACGATGGTCTCGGGCCGGGTGAACATGCCGAGCCCGTAGGGGCCGATCACCACGCCGGCCACCAGATAGGCGACGATCGCCGACAGCCGGGCAAAGCGCGCGATCGGCACGCTGATGACGGCCGCGGCGAGCAGCACGACGGGGAGGGCGAGCAGGCTTTCGGCGGAATGAGAGTTCATCGGCTTGGTCCCGAGGGTGCTGCGGTTTTGCTACACGATTGGCCTCTCTGCACCTAGTGGCGACGGGCCGGATGCGGGAGTCAGCCCCGCAGCGTTTGGTGGAAGCGGGCGCCGCGGTTCAGGCAGCGCGTGCTTGTCGGCCAAGGCATGGTGATGGCAGGATGTTCCCGCCAAAGTAGAGGGGGCGATGGTCAAATCCTGCGCCAGCCTAGCGACCGCACTCGTGCTGGCCGGCACCGCGCCGGCGTTGGCTGCCTTCGAATTCACCCACGAGGGCTGGAAAGGGCAGGTGGCATTCACGGACGGCAAATTTCGCCAATGCCTGATGTGGGCCTCGGCCATCAACAATTTCGATGTCGGGTTCTCGCTGGATGGCGCGGGAGAACTCCGGCTCGGCCTGCGCAGCACCAGGCTCGATCAGACCTGGCCGATGATCTTCAACATGAAAACCGCACTGCGCATTCAGCTCGACCAGGGGCCGGTGCTGATCAAGGCATTCACCTCGGTGTCGCCGACGCTGTTGTCGACGTCGCTGAAGGGCACCGACTGGGAGAAGCGGCTCCCTGACGCGGATTTGCTGAGGATCAACACGGGGACCCGGGTTCGGCAGTTCCATCTGACCGGCATCAAGGCGGCGATGGACAAGCTGCGCGCCTGCGCCGCGAAACACCGCGCGGCCTGACCCTCTCGCGTCGGCCGCCGCGGTTGACTAACATGCGCCCCAAGGGCGGGCGAAGCCGATTCTTATCGGCCAAGACATGCGGCGACAGAATGCGTTCTCTGCGCATCCTCATCTATTGCCTGATCGCCTCGCTTCTGGCGTGCGCGCCGTCGCGCGCGCAAACCGGCTACGACCGGCCGGGCGGCGACTATTCCAATTTCCCCGTCCGCTCGGGCGATCCGGCAACCTGCGCGGCGCGCTGCGAACGGGAAGGGCGCTGCCGCGCCTGGAGCTTCTCCTATCCGCGGACCGCGGCGACGGGCGCGGTGTGCTGGCTCAAGAACCAGGTCACCGCCCGGGTCGAGAATTCCTGCTGTGTCTCGGGCGTAAAGGGTGCGGGCGTGCTGGAGCGCAAGAGCGGACCGATCGAGTTCTCGATCGACCGCACCGGCGGCGACCTCAAGAGCATGGATGTCGAGACCGATCCGACCGGCTCGGTGTGCGGTCAGGCCTGCGAGGCCGAGCAGCGCTGCCGCGCCTGGACTTATGTGCGGCCGGGTTATCTCGGCGCCTCGGCGCGCTGCTTCCTCAAGGAGCGGCTGACCGCGCCGCGCCGCAAGCCGTGCTGCGTGTCGGGTGTGGTGCGGTAAAGCAGATCATAGGCGCCGACAGCTTCCTATTTTTCGATGTGATCTTGATCCGCTAAGCGCTGTCGTTCCTCGTCGCTCAATTTTTGCAGTGGAAGAGTTCGGCGCAACTCCCGCATCAATTCGAAAGACAGGTCTAGGCCCGCCTCGCGCGCTCGTCTGAGCAAATCGGAGTCCACTTCCAGTTCGACAGTCACGCGTTCATTCATGGCAAATCACCGATAGATCGCCAGAATATCGCACCCAGCCGGGTCACGCCAGCATCAGCGGACGGCGGTGAAAAACCGCGCAACGCGCAATCCGGACGGCCACGTCCAGACCGGCTGCTCCTTCGCCTTCACGTCCCACGACGCGACGATGCCTTCGACACGGCCGATCAGGTCCGCGACGGGCAGCAATCCGACGCCGCCGCGCGCGACGGGAATGCGGCTGTCGGCCGAGTTGTCGCGATTGTCGCCCATGACAAACAGATGGTCCGCCGGCACGATGACCTCCGGCGTGTTGTCGACAGAGCTGTATCCGCTCAGCTTGAGGATCGGATGCGTGCGCCCGCCCGGCAGCGTCTCGATGTAGCGCGTTGCCGAAAGCTGCAGCCCTTCGTCTTCTCCGGTCAGCGCCGATCCGTCGCGCTTGAGGCCGACCGGCTCGCCGTTGATCCACAGGCGCCCGTCGCGCATCTGCACGCGATCGCCCGGCAGCCCGATCACACGCTTGACCCAGACCTGCGAACGGTTGGCCGGATGGCGGAACACGACCACGTCGCCGCGCGCCGGCAGCGCGCCGAGAATGCGCTCGGTGCGCGGCCACGCGATGCTGAGCGGCAGCGAGGCCGAGCTGTAGCCATAAGGAAATTTCGTCGCCAGCAACTCATCGCCGACCAGCAGCGTCGGCTCCATCGAGCCGGACGGAACGTAATACGGCTCGGCGATTGCGGATTTGGTGACCGCGACGACGAGCAGCACCACGGCGATCTCGCCGGCCGTGTTGATCAAGCGGCGCATCAGCGAGGGTTGCTTCGGCATAGCTCTCTCCCTGGCTATCCCGTCCCGCCCACCGTGATGCGATCCATGCGCAGTGTCGGCTGCCCGACGCCGACCGGCACGCCCTGGCCGTTCTTGCCGCAGGTGCCGACGCCGGTGTCGAGCTTGAGATCGTTGCCGACCATGCTGACGCGGCGCAGATCGCTCGGCCCGTTGCCGATCAGCATCGCACCCTTGATCGGTGCGCCGACCTTGCCGTTCTCGAGCTTGTAGGCTTCGGTGCACTGGAACACGTACTTGCCCGACACGATGTCGACCTGCCCGCCGCCGAACGACACCGCGTAGATCCCGTTCTTCACCGACGCAATGATCTCCTGCGGATCGCGATCGCCGGCCAGCATGTAGGTGTTGGTCATGCGCGGCATCGGCACGTGGCCATAGGACTCACGCCGCCCGTTGCCGGTCGGCTTCATGCCCATCAGCCGCGCGTTCTGCCGGTCCTGCATGTAGCCGACCAGAATGCCGTCTTCGATCAGCACCGTGCGGTTGGTCGGCGTACCTTCGTCGTCGATGGTGAGTGAGCCGCGCCGGTCTGTCATGGTGCCGTCATCCACGACCGTGACGCCTTTCGAAGCGACCTGTTGTCCCATCAGGCCGGCGAA
>JAXDOA010000293.1:0-9962 GCA_034669125.1 Hyphomicrobiales bacterium | reverse complement strand
CCGCCGTCGGCAGGCATGGGGCGACGACCCTGCCAGCCGTGGAGATCGACAGCTGCAATCTGGAGCTCAAGGACGACGAAGGGTTCCTGGGCGACCGTGCCAGCCGCCAGGCGTTTCACGCCCTCCTGGAAAACTGGCGCAAGCCGCTGCGCAAGCTCGGCGAGGATCCTTTCGGCGACACGCCCTCCGATGACCTCAGCCGCTCGAAGCTCGATGTCGTGCTGAAAGACGGGGACCCGGAAGCCGCCGCCGTGATCCAGAGCGCGATCGAGGAGTACGCGCAGGAGCTCGCGGTCGTTACGCGACGCTTCCTCAAGGCCAAGGCCTGGGCCGGCACCGAACGCATCGTGATGGGCGGCGGGTTCCGCGAGAGCCGGATCGGCGAGCTCGCGATCGCGCGCGCGAACCTGATCCTGAAGGCCGACGGCATCAAGGTGGACATGACGCTGATCCATCACGATCCGGACGAAGCCGCGCTGATCGGCAGCCTGTTCCTGGCGCCGGCGTGGATTTTCAAAGGCCACGACAGCATTCTGGCGGTCGACATCGGCGGCACGAACATCCGCGCCGGCGTGGTGCTCCCGAACGTCGCCAAGGCTGCCGACCTCACCAAGGCTTCGGTGTGGAAGTCCGAAAAGTGGCGCCACGCCGACGAAGAGAAGCTCAACCGCGACGAGGCGGTCGACCAACTGATCGGCATGCTCAAGGACCTGATGAAGCGGGCCAGGAAGGAGGGGCTCGACCTCGCGCCCTTCATCGGCATCGCGTGTCCGGGCAAGATCGAGGAGGACGGCTCAATCGCGAAAGGCGCGCAGAACCTGCCTGGCAACTGGGAAAGCACCCGCTTCAACCTGCCGGCGCGCCTCGCCGAAGCGATCCCGACCATCGGCGAGCATGCCGTGACGATCCTGATGCACAACGACGCGGTGGTGCAGGGCCTGAGCGAGGTGCCGTTCATGCAGGACGTCAAGCGTTGGGGCGTGCTGACGATCGGCACCGGGCTCGGCAACGCGCGTTTCACCAACCGGGCGAGCGGGAAGGAAGCGAAGGACGAATAAGGGCGTGCGAGTCCGGGCCGAACCGGCGACAGCGCCTCGCAGCAAAACCTTGTTTCGGCGAGCGCCCTTCGCTAAGACTGCGCCCGCGCCGCGGGGATTGCTCCCCGTCCTGCCCCCGATGGAGAGGTGGCAGAGTGGTTGAATGCACCGCACTCGAAATGCGGCATACGGGCAACCGTATCGGGGGTTCGAATCCCTCCCTCTCCGCCAACTCGACACTTTCTACGTGAGAACCGAACCGATGGCGGGCCCTAGCCGGTGGCCTCGTCACTCCCTGAGTCCACTCGCTCCGGGACGATACTGGCGAGCGACGCCGCGAACCTCGCTTCCGCTGCCTTCCATGCGGCGTGTGCCTTTCGGCTTGCGGCGCTGCCGTACGTCGCGCTCGCGTCCGAGCGGGCAGCCTTCACGGCCCGTTCGTGCTGAGCCATCAACGAATCACGCGCTGGCTTGCAGGTCGCTCTCTGCGCGTCATCGAATGCGCGCAACAACGAGAGCACGTTGTGAGAGGCCGCGTTCCGAGATCGCTCCATGACTATACCTCTGAGGCCAACTGTAGAATTTTCGGCAATTGATAATCCAAAGTCAGTTCAGAATTGCACAACCGTAGTGCGCGCCGGAAAAAGGTGACAGGTGAGCAATTTTGAACAGCCTGCGGCGTGCCGGGCGTCGTCGAGAATCTGGCGGGATTTACTCATGTGGGGCAGGTCCCGGAAAACGCTCCGCGACCCGCTTTTTTTGAATGCGCTCAGCGACTCCGCCCGCCGTATCCCGAGACAGTGCCGCCGGCATAGCCCGAGGTCTGCGACTGCGCGTAGCCATTGCCGTTTGACACGGTTCCGGCATTCGAGGTTGTGATCGCCGATGTGGTGCCGCCGCCACCGAAGCCCCCGGGACGCGAGACGCCTTGGCCACCGACATTGGCGATCGAACCTGACGAGCTGTTTCCGAACGCGTTGGCATTGCCGTAGGAATTGGACGTGCCTTGCGCACTCGACCAGATGTTGGAGTAGCCACCGCCATTCGCATAGAAGTTCTGAGCCATGGCGGGTGCCGAGACCAGCAACCCGGCGGTAGCGATGACGCAACAAAGCGTTTTCATACGATTGCTCTCTATCTAACGAACCAGAATTGGCCCGTCCCCAAGCCCGCGCCTCGCGCGGACTTGAAGCCGGGTCAGTTCGAGGCCCGGTCGAACCACGCTTGCTCGGCGCGCGTAATCGGTGCTTCCACGGTGCCGGAGGTCTCGGTGAGCATGGAGACCTGACGGTAAGTCAGAGAGGAAGCGTTCGGGCAGAGAGTGCCCGCCGCCGCCATCGCAACAGTCACACGTTCGTCCTGGCACATCAGTGCCACGGCGGCCTTCTGAAAGCCGAAGGCATAAAGCTGCCGCGCCAAGAGACGAATGGTGCATCCATCGTCGACTTTGGTGCTGCCGAAAGTCAGTCCTCCGCCCATCAGCGACAGACCGCCGGAGCTGGAACCGAGACAGGTTTCGATGCCGGCCGCGGCGAGGCCAGGTGCGACCACGGTCGGAGGCGTTATCAGCCGGTTGGTTGAGGTGGTGCTCGCCGGGTTGGAGATATTGATGGCCGACGATGCGCCGGATGTACTCCCCATGGTCTGGGCGAATACTGGTGTAGAGATCGATAGTGCCGCAAACGCGATCCATAGACGCATGGGAGAACTCCAGATTACTAGCTGAACATTTGAATCGATACTCTTATATTTAAGCATTCATTAAGGTATACAAACGCGAGAAATCTTCAATTTGCCATAATTACTTAGATTTATACCTAGATTATCCAGATTAGCCATTACCGCAGTTAACTATACTCCGAAGCGGACGCAGATACCGCCCTCGTCGACGTGGTCGTTTCGTGGCGTCGCTGAGCACCCTGAATATCGACGTTAGTGGGCCGCGAACGCACCAACCGAGTTGCTCCGCAACGCTCGTCTGGACACCGCTCAATTCATGCCGGGTCGTTATGGCTCATAAAAGAAGAAGTTTTAAGGTATTATCCTACGGAGCGACACGCGGATAACTTGTTTTCTTTCCGGCGGATCGGTTAAATATTGTGGGGCGCGTGTGCGCGATACGGCGTGGCGGCTGGGGCGATGGCATCCTTAGATAGTTTTATTTTTTCTGAGGCGAACGGCGGGGTGACCGCCATCAAGTTTCGCGAGAACCAAGTTCTCTTTGCGCAAGGCGATCCTGCCGACTCGGCCTTCTATGTCCGGGAAGGCCAAGTCAAAATCACCGTTCTGTCCGAAGAGGGCAAGGAGGCCGTGGTGGCGATCCACGGATCCGGCGATTTTTGCGGCGAGGGATGCCTGGCTGGACAGATCGTGCGCATGGCATCAGCCGTTGCTATGACGAGCGGCGCCGCGGTGCGAATCGACAAAGCGGCAATCATTCGATTGATTCATGACAGTCAGGAGTTCTCCGAACTGTTCACCGCGCATCTGTTGGCTCGCACCATTCGCGTCGAAGCGGATCTCGTCGACCAGCTTTTCAATTCAAGCGAAAAACGCTTGGCGCGCCTGCTTCTGATCCTTGCGAACTTCGGCAAGGAGGGGAGGCCGGAGCCGGTCATACCTCACATCAGCCAGGAGACGCTGGCGGAAATGATCGGTACCACGCGGTCACGCGTGAATTTCTTCATGAATAAATTTCGTGATCTGGGTTTCATCGACTACAACGGCAGCTTGAAAATCCACAGATCACTGTTGAGTGTCGTGCTGCATGACCAGCCCCGAAGCTCGAGTGCTGAGTGTGGACGAACGCGCGGTCACGGCCGCGGCCGATCTTGAATCGCGATGCGGAATAGCGCCGGCGGCACTGTCTCACACCCAACGGTCAAGCCTTCCGCTACAGCCTGGCGACAACGTTTGATAGCCGGCGATGGCCTTGGAATGTGCGCGCGTGAGCAGGCTAGGCGATACCTCATCATCGTGCGAACTCCTAGTCATGTAAATTGGCGATCTTTACGCATGCGCTGGGTACGTATTTACCGCCGGTTTTGGAATCGAGAATTAGACGGATTCTCCGAGATCGCTAATTGTTTGCTCAATCTATGAGCAAACAGTCGATGACGTAAATCGCCGGCGCGAGCGGCGGAAGCAACGATTATTACCATAATACCATCCTTCATGCTCATTATTGAACAGACAATATAGGTGGAGTTTTTTACGTAACAGAGGCCCGCATACCGCGTTTCGCGATTCTCTGTACCGGGACGTTACCCGAGGGCGAGTCCAAAACGGTCGTTTTCGCGTCCAGTTGAAACGCTGTCGAGAGGATGCGCCGTTCGGCGCCGCCTTCAACGGCTGGAGGGCCTCAGCATGGCGCGCGTCCTTGTCATCGATGATGATAAATCCGTCTGCGCGGCGATTGAAGCATTGCTGCGCCACCAGGATTGCATCGCGATCCTTGCCGAAAGCGGCACTGTCGGTGCCAGAACTTTCGAAGATTCCCAATTCGACCTGGTGATGGTCGATATCTTCATGCCGGGGATGGACGGCCTCGAGACCATCAAGGGTTTTCGCGAACGGGCACCCACCGTGCCGATCGTCGCGATGTCCGGCTTCAGGTTCCGCAATTCCTGCATCGCTCCCGCGCCGGATTTCCTCGGGATGGCGATCAAGCTCGGCGCGACCTATTGCCTGCAAAAGCCGTTCGGTCCGCAGCAACTCATGGCGGCAATCACCGCATGCCTCGGCGAGGGCCTCCCCAAGAACCGCGCCACACGGGCCTGATAGTCAGAGCAGTCGAATGATCGCCCGCCTGCTTTGTGCAGGGCGGGCGGGCTCCGATGGCTCCAGGTTTTGACCGCGCATGATCGGCACCTAAGTATAAACCGTATCAGTATTGTATAGTTTTGCGTAAGTACTGCTTAGTACTTCGGCAAATTAACTATAACACAAATATACACTTCAAATGACCCATATATACATGTCAAAACCTTAGTGGATACTGTATTGATTCACTGACCGTTAAGCCGCCAATGCAAGTTTGGTGGATACGGGGCTGGGGCAGCGCATGGCAGAGTCAGATTTCGCCGAACGCATTGCGAAGATCCGCGCACGCTTCGCCGGTAAACTCGCCGACAATATCCAGGAAACCGACGCCGCTTTGCCGCACCTGACAGGTGACGGAAGCGATGCCGTCGACGCGGTGGCGACCGCATATCGCCGGTTTCACGATATCGGCGGCATCGGCGCGACGATCGGTTTTGAAGCAACCGGCCGAGTGGCGCGCACCATCGACGCCATTCTGATCGGGCCGTTCCGCGAACAGCGCGGACTGTCTGGCGATGAACTGATCAAGCTGACGGAGGGCCTTGTGTCCCTTCGCGGTGCCGCGCGAACCGAGATGTAATCAAGCACTCACAGTAGGAGTTAGTATCGTGGTCTCCTTGCGTACACGCCTTTTGCTTGCCTCTTCTCTCGCGGTCCTGACATCGTCCGCATACGCCCAGCAGCAGCCGGTATTCATTCGCGGCGAGCCGCCACGGGTGCTTCCGCAGGTGCGACGACCTTCACCGGCTACTGCCGCCATTACACCCGACATTCGAGTCGCCGCTCCCGAAATCTTACAGAAATCACTCGTAGTCGGCGTCCTGCTCGCTGACGTCGGTTATTCCAACGGATTCAGGCTTTCCAATCTGGGTGGGCGCCGCGAGGTCTACATTCCGGTGCCCCAAGGCATCGAATTGAACCTCGCCGAACTCGTGCTCGTATTCGACGATGTGAGCGCCCACGACGCGCGCCGCAGTCTGGAAATCCTCGTCAACGATCGTTCGGTTTCCGCAGTCGCACTCGACGGCAAGAGCACCGGCCGCACGGTGCGTGTGGCGCTCGCGAACGCGGCTGCGCGCGACGGATACCTGAAGCTCTCCTTCCTCTATTCGGGAGCAGCGACGCAGGATCGCTGCATCGACGTGCGATACGTCGGCGACAGCCTGACGGTGCGACCCGAATCCGCGGTCGAACTGGAGATCGGCATCGCGGGGGCACCGAATATCACGGCCACCGCGGCGCTGATGCCGCAGGACGTCGCCATCGTTCTGTCCAATCCGCAGCTTCCCGCGACCGACATCGCCACCGCGCTGACGCTCGCGCGTTCGCTCGCGGTCACGGGCCGCAAGGTGACGTTTCATCATGGCGTTGAAGCGCTCCCGGAGCTGGTCAAGCGGGAAGACCGGCGCAGGTGGACTCGCGGCTTGATCGTTGTGGGCGCGCTGGATCGGATGGCTGGCCGTATCGATGCGCCAGTCGCGACCCTGGCAAGCGCCGCGGGAGCCGCACCGGTCGACAACACGCTCGCTGCCGCGCGGATCGGCGGCGTTCCCGTCTTGTTGATCACCGACGCAGCATCGGCGCGCGCGGGGCGTCTCCTCGGAAATCCTTCGCTCGCCGCGCTGCGCGACACACCGGCCGCCTCGGTTGGGCAGGTCACGTCGCCGAAAGGCCCGGCCGATCGCGTGAGCTTCGATGAGCTTGGCCTCGTGCCGGCGCAGGCGGAAGTGTTCGGCCGCGCCGATCTCTCCGTCGCGATTGCCGGCCGCTCATTGCCCAGCGGGACGCGGCCCTCTCGCCTCGTGCTCGATGTCATGGTCGCTCCCGACGGCGCCGGTGAAAAGGCCGTGGTGAGCGCTTTCGTGAACGAACGTCTGCTTGCCAGCACGGTTGCGGCGATCGGCGAGCCGACGCGGCTCGATTTTCCGCTTCCCGATGGACTCGTCGGGACCGTCGCGAACATTCGCGCAACGGTGCAGCGCCGTAGCGCGCAGGGCGATTGCCGGTTCGAGCCGCAGGGCTACCCGGCCGAGATCCTCGGCTCGAGCTCGGTCATTCTCTCGCCCGCAGGCTCGGTGGCGGAAGATTTTTCCGATCTCGCGACACTCTGGGCCAACGGCATCGAAGTGCTTATCCCGCCAGCGACCGCGCTGCGCCCGCTGACAGTGGTCAGCCTGCTGGCGGATGTGCTCAACGCGCTGTCGAAAGAATCCGCGCCGATCACCGTGAAGTACACCGACGGAGCGGCACCGGTGCCGACCGCGCCCTTCCTCGTGGTCAGCAACGTGCCGCCTGCCGGCGCAACGCAGCGCGTGCGGTTCGATCGCGGTCGGGTCGTGGTCGCTGACCGTGCCGGCCGCACGCGGCTCGATATCGGCGGCATCTCCACCGGAGCGGTCGCGCAGATCGTTACGTCCGGCTCGCAACCCGGATTGTGGATCAAGCCGCTCAGTAGCGACGGTGCGTTGCCGGTATCGCCCGCCGTCTATCTCGATCGCGGCGACGTCGCATTTCTCGACAAGACCGGCGTCGCGCTTGCGCTATCGACCGAGCGCGACACGCTGCTCCGCATTTCCTACCCCGAACAGGGATCGTGGCTGACGTTCTTCGAACGCTTCAGATCCTGGATCGTCGGCGGCGCCTGGGTTGTCATCACGATCGCCGTTTTGCTCGCGCTGCAAAGAATGTATCGCCGCCGCCGCACCGTCCTGGCGCGCGATTGAGCCATGGCCCTCTCACCCTCCGATCGTGCGCTGGGCGACCTTCTGGTCGCCCGGGGCGTCCTGAGCCTGCCGCAACTCGATGAAGCGGTTGGCCTCGCCGAAACCTGGCAGGTCAGCCTCGGCGACGCGATTCTGTCGCGCAACTGGGCGGAGCCGGCGGTGTATTACCAGGCCGTCGCGTTTCACTATCAGCTGCCTTTCGTCGACCTGATCCGCGATGCGCCCGATCGCGCGCTGCTCGTGGCCGACGAAGCCGATACCTACGCGCGCAAGCTCACGATGCCGTGGCGGCTCCGCGGTGGCCGGCTTGTGATCGCGACGGCCAATCCCGGGCCGGAGGTGATCCTGTTCGCGCGGGAGCGCTGGGGCACCGACATCGAGTTCGTGGTGGCGTCGAAGTTCGACATCGTGTGGGCGGTGCAAACAGCCTTCGCAGATGCGCTGTCGCATCGCGCCGTCTACCAGCTTGCCGAACGGAATCCGGAGTTGTCCGCGCAGCAGGTTTTCACACCGGCGCAAGTTATCTTCGTTTACGTCCTGATGACCACCTTGATGCTGGGCCTGGCGCTCGCTCCGATCGCTACGCTTATCGCGCTCAACGTGGTGATGAGCCTGTTCTATCTCGGAAACTTCTTGTTCAAGGGCATTCTGGTCTCCATCGGAGGGGGGCGTTCCGCCGACCGGGATGAATCCGTCGCAATCGCGGCCCGCATACTCCGCGACGAGGACTTGCCGGTCTTCACCGTCCTGGTGCCGATGTTCCGCGAGGCGAAGATGTTGCCGGTGCTCGCGCGCTCGCTGCGTTCGCTCGACTATCCGCTCGGCAAGCTCGAGATCAAACTCGTACTCGAGGCGAACGACCACGAAACCATCGATGCCGCGAGCAAGCTCGGCCTTGAGGGCGTGTTCGAGATCATTCGGGTACCGCCCTCGCACCCGCAAACCAAGCCGAAAGCCTGCAACTTCGCGCTCCAGTTCGCGCGTGGCGAGTTTCTGGTGATCTACGACGCCGAGGATCGTCCGGAGCCGGACCAGCTTCGCAAGGTGGTTGCGACGTTCCGGCAGTCCTCGCCCAATACCGCCTGTCTGCAGTGCCGGCTGAGCTACTTCAATGCCGCCGAAAACTGGCTGACGCGCATGTTCACCCTCGACTATGCGCTCTGGTTCGACCAAATGCTGCCGGGCCTCGAGCGGCTCAACGTTCCGATTCCGCTCGGAGGGACGTCAAATCATTTCAAGATCGACGTGTTGCGTGAGCTGCACGCATGGGACCCCTTCAACGTCACCGAAGACGCGGATCTCGGCGTTCGCCTGACGCAGAAGGGCTACCGCGTCGGCGTCGTCGACTCGACCACCTTTGAAGAGGCGAGTTGCCATTCCGGCAACTGGATCCGGCAGCGTTCGCGCTGGATGAAGGGCTACATGCAGACCTTCCTCGTCCACACCAGGCGTCCGCTGCATCTCATACGTACGATCGGCCCGCTCGGCTTCCTCGGTTTCGTGTTCTTTATCGGCGGCACGGTGCTCGCCGGCCTGCTCAACCCCGTGTTCTGGCTTCTCTACGTGGTGTGGTTGATCGCCGCGACGAACGGCTTCGATCCGATCTTCCCGCAACTGCTGCTGTTTCTCTGCCTGTTCAACCTGCTCGCGGGCAATGGCGCTTTCATCTTTCTGCACATGTTGGCGCCGATCCGGCGCGGATGGCTCAATCTCATTCCCTACAGCCTGACCGCGCTCGGCTACTGGGTCATGATCTCGATCGCTGCCTATCGAGGCCTGTGGCAGCTGCTGCGCAATCCATTTTACTGGGAGAAGACGCACCACGGCGTCTCCAGGCACGTCGTTCGAGAACTGGCTGCCGCGCAGGAGATCTCGCCGTGATCCGCATCGTTCGTATCATTCCTGTCGCGCTTGTCATGGCGGCGGCGTTCGTCGCGGTCTTCGTGCTCTCGAGGATAACGGCGACCGCGGGCCTCGTGTCCGATGACGCCGTGACGCTGTGGGCCAATGCGATCACCGCCGGCGACAGCGAAATGCCCATCGGACGCATCGTCGCCGCCTACCCGACAATCCCGTTCCTTGCCACGTCGTTGCTGGAATTCGTGACGCCGCTCGGTACTCCCACGCCTGTTCTTCTGACCGCCGGCGTGCTCGCGCTTCTCGCCGGAGTATGGCTCGCCTCATTTCGCCGTGCGGGTCTGCCGCTGATCGCTGCCGCGGTTGCCGCGCTTCTCCTCGCACTGCACCCCGCGATGTTGCGCGCGGCGATCGCCGGGCCAGCCGAGATGATCCTCGCGGCGTTCCTGTGTCTCCTGGGTATCGCGCTCTACGACCTGCGCGCCCGCAGCGCCGCACCTGAGGTGATGGCCGTCGCTCTTGC
>JAXDOA010000292.1:0-2638 GCA_034669125.1 Hyphomicrobiales bacterium | reverse complement strand
GGCCGACTATGTGGAGATGATGCAGGCGCGAACGCGGCTCGTTCGCGCGATGGATGCGCAGCTCTCCGGCTTCGATGCCTGGATCATGCCGACGACGGCGATTGTGGCGCCGACGATCGCCGAGATGCATGACACCAACACCTTCAACACCAAGAACATGCTGCTGCTGCGCAACACGCTCACCTGGAATTTCTTCGACAATTGCTCGATCTCGATCCCGATTCCGGGGTCGGGCCTGCCGGTCGGGCTGATGCTGGTGGCGCGCAACGGCCACGACCGCCGCCTGTTCGAGATCGCGGTCGGCATCGAGCGGCTGTTTGCCGCGTGAATATGTTATAGCGCATAACAATCGCGGCTTGCCCGGCGCGGGACAAAGCCTCTAAGTTTGCCGTCAAATCCAGGGAGGAATTCATGATCCGCCTGACCCGCCGTCATCTGCTCGCCGGTACCGCGACCGCGATCATCGCCGCGCCCGCGATCGTTCGCGCGCAGGGTGCCGCGTTGAAGGTCGGCGTGCTGCTGCCGCGCTCCGGCGCGCAGGCTGGCATCGGGCAGGACTGCTTCCGCGGCGTCGAACTGGCCGGGCCGATCCTGAAGGATATCGGCCTGCCGGACCTGCAAATCATGAGCGCCGACACCGAGACCAATGTCGAAGTCGCGCGTTCCCGCGCCGAGAAGCTGATCGCCGACGGCGCGCAGCTCCTGATCGGCGCCTTCGATAGCGGCCAGAGCACCGCGATTGCGCAAGTCGCCGAGCAGAAGGGTATCCCTTACGTCATCAACATCGCAGCCGCTCCGCCGATCACCGAGCAAGGCTACAAGTTCGTGTTCCGCAATTTTCCGGTCGCCGGGACGATCCTCGGCGATGCCTTCGCCAACCAGAAGGAAATCTTCGAGGGCGCGGGCGTCGCGCCGAAATCGGTCGTGTTCATGCACGTCAACGATACGTTCGGAACCTCGATGGCGGGAGGCATCGGCGCCGTGATGCCGAAGTTCGACATGCCGTACACCATCAAGGAGACGATCGCCTACGACCCGACCGCGCGCGATCTCTCGGTCGAGGTTGCCAAGGCCAAGGCCACCGGCGCCGACGCGCTGCTCGTCGTCAGCCGCCTCAACGACGCAATCCTGCTCACGCGCGAACTCGTCAAGCAGCGCTGGTCGCCGATGGCGGTGCTGAGCATGGGGCCGGGCTGGTACGAGGACCAGTATCTAAAAACCCTCGGCAAGCTCGGCGACGGGCCGCTCAGCTTCGTGCCCTGGTACGACCCGACCAAGAAGCTCACCCAGGCGCTCGGAGGCGCGCTCGGAAAGAAATATCCGGAGATCAGCCTCAACACCAACCATGTCTATACGTTCGAGGCGCTCCTCGTCGCGGCCGACGCCTACAAGCGCGCGGGCTCGAGCGATCCGAAGGCGCTCGCCGATGCGATCCGCGCGACCGACATCAAGGACAACGTCTCGCCCGGCCCCGGCATTGCGTTCAACGCCAAGGGACAGAACGACAAACTGAAGAATTCCGGCATCCAGAATCGCGGCGGCAAGCTCGTGACGGTGGCTCCCAAGGGTGCCACCGACGCCAAGGCCGAATTCCCGATGACCGCCTACGACAAGCGCGGGTAGTTTCTGTCATCCCGGGGCGCGGACGTTTGTCCGCGAGCCCGGGATCCATAACCACAGGCCTCACATTTGAGCAGGACCTCACGTTTCGTGGCTATGGATTCCGGGCCTGGCGCTTCGCGCCATCCCGGAATGACACCGGTTTAATCCGTGCCCGCCGAAATCTATCTCAACGTGGCGGTGAGCGGGCTGCTCACCGGCCTCGTCTACGGCCTGATGGCGCTCGGCCTCTCGGTCATCTTCGGCGTCGTGCGCGTCGTCAACTTCGCACACGGCGAGATGATGACCATCGCGATGTACATCGCGATCGTGCTGTTCCAGGCGTTCAAGCTCGACCCGCTGGTGATGATGGTGCCGATCGCGGGCGTGCTGTTCGCGCTCGGCTATGTGATGCAGGCGGGACTGATCAACCCGTTCGTCGACCGGCCGGAGCATTCGCAGTTCATGTTGCTGGTCGCGGTCGCGATCATCATGGTCAACGTGCTGCTGCTGATCTTCGGGCCGGACGCGCGCAGCGTGCAGACCTCCTATTCGTTCGACAGCTTCGCGCTCGGGCCGATCATCGTCGACGCCACCAAGGTCTACGCGGCAGCCGCCGCCATCGCGGTCTCGGCGGCGCTGTTCGCATTCTTCCGCTTCAGCGATCTCGGCAAGGCGATCCGCGCCTGCGCCGACAACTACACCGGCGCGCTGGTGGTCGGGCTCAACGTGAAGCGGCTCTATGCGCTGACCTTCGGGCTCGGCGCAGCCTGCGTCGGCGCCGCCGGCTCGATGCTGGTGCTGATCATCGACGTGACGCCGCCGCTCGGGCCGGCCTACACGTTGCTTGCTTTCGTCATCGTCATCACCGGCGGGCTCGGTTCGATGCCGGGCGCGCTGCTCGGCGGCGTGCTGATCGGCATGACCGAGGCGATGGCGGGCCTGCTGTTCACGCCGTCGGCGAAAAGCATGTTCGCGTTCGCGATCCTCGTGCTGGTGCTGCTGTTCCGCCCGCAGGGCATTTTGGGCAAGCGCACGT
>JAXDOA010000291.1:0-4413 GCA_034669125.1 Hyphomicrobiales bacterium | reverse complement strand
CGACATGTCGATCGCGCCGCCGGTCGGCGCACTGTCGGGCTATCTGGCGCGGCTGATTTCCGGCCGCACCTACATGTCGCTGCGCGATATCGGCATGCAGCTTGCGCACAAGATGCCCAAGGGGCTGGAGAAGAAAGCGCAGCGCGTCGAGGAATATGCGCGCGGCTTCCTCACCGGCGGCACGATGTTCGAGGAGCTCGGCTTCTATTACGTCGGGCCGATCGACGGGCACAATCTCGACCACCTGCTGCCCGTGCTGAAGAATGTGCGCGACGCCAAGCAAGGCCCGATCCTGGTCCACGTCGTCACGCAGAAGGGCAAGGGCTACGAGCCGGCCGAGAAATCCGCCGACAAGTATCACGGCGTGGTCAAGTTCGACGTCGTCACCGGCGTGCAGGCCAAAGCCAAGTCGAACGCCCCGCAGTACACCAAGGTGTTCGCCGACAGCCTCATCAAGGAGGCGCGCAAGGATCCCAAGATCGTCGCCATTACCGCCGCGATGCCGAGCGGAACCGGGCTCGATCACTTCGGCAAGGAATTCCCGGGTCGCACCTTCGATGTCGGCATCGCCGAGCAGCATGGCGTGACGTTCTGCGCCGGGCTCGCGACCGAGGGCTACAAGCCGTTTGCGGTGATCTATTCGACTTTCCTGCAGCGCGCCTACGATCAGATCGTGCACGATGTCGCGATCCAGCGCCTTCCGGTGCGCTTCTCGATGGACCGTGCCGGGCTGGTCGGCGCCGACGGGCCGACGCATGCGGGCTCGTTCGACATTGCCTATCTCGGCTGCCTGCCGGGCTTCGTGGTGATGGCGGCGGCCGATGAGGCCGAACTCGTGCACATGGTGGCGACGCAAGTGGCGATCGACGACCGTCCGTCCGCGCTGCGCTATCCGCGCGGCGAAGGCGTCGGCGTCGAGATGCCGGAGGTCGGCATTCCGCTCGAAATCGGCAAGGGCCGGATCGTGCGCGAGGGCCACAAGATCGCGCTGCTGTCGTTCGGCACGCGGCTCGCCGAATGCCTCAAGGCCGCCGACGAACTGGCGCAACTCGGTCTTTCAACCACGGTCGCGGATGCGCGCTTTGCCAAGCCCCTCGACACCGATCTGGTGCTGCGCCTCGCGCGCGAGCACGAGGTGCTGGTGACGATCGAGGAGGGCGCGATCGGCGGCTTCGGCACCTACGTGCTGCAGACGCTCGCCGAAAACGGCGTGCTCGATCGCGGGCTGAAGGTTCGCATGATGGTGCTGCCGGATACTTTCATCGACCAGGATTCGCCGAACGCGATGTATGCCAAGGCCGGTCTCGACACCAAGGGCATCGTCGCGAAGGTGTTCGAGGCGCTCGGCCGCGAGAAGATCGGCGTGATCAAGCGCGCCTAGCGCTTCGCGAAACAGAGCTTCTCGAACGCCGCGACATGCGGCGCCGCTCCCGCGAGCGGGATCGTCTCCTTCGCGCCTGGCACTTCGATGGTGAGCGATGGCCCGGCCTTGAGCAGCGCGAACACGCGCGGGTTCGGCGCGCTGCTCACCTCGATGCTCACCGTGCCGTCGGTCTCGTTGGCAATGGCGTCGCCGGTGAGGTCGAGGCTGGCGCTTCCCGCCGTCAGCTTGAATGTCACCGACGTTCCGGGATTGAGCTTCTTCGACGCGACGGATTCGACGATCGACATCCGCTTGGCGTCCGGCTCGCACGAGAAGGCGATCAGGATGCCGTCCGACTCCGGTGCGCCGAATTCCAGCGCCGGCGCTTCCGGGTTGTCGTCGAACACCCAGGTGCGCGGGTCCTGCGCCGCTGCGGGCGCGGCCAGCAGTGCGGCAACACAAGCGATCCAGACGCGGCGCATCGAATCCTCCGTGCTCCCTAAGTCCGACTCTGGCCGAAGCGGTGGCGCATTGCTAAGTCAACTTTATGGCGCGGCGCAAGCGAGCCGATGTACTGCTGGTCGAGCGCGGCTTGTTTGAAAGCCGCACGCGGGCGCAGGCGGCCATTGCCGCCGGCCTGGTGACGGCGGACGGCATGCCGCTGCGCAAGGCGTCGGATGAGTTGGCGGCGGATGCCGCGCTGGAAGCGAGGCCCGACCACCCGTGGGTCTCGCGCGGCGGTTTAAAACTCGCCGCGGCCCTCGATCATTTCGGTTTCGACCCGGCGGGACGCGTCTGCCTTGATGTCGGCGCGTCGACCGGCGGCTTTTCCGAGGTTCTGCTCGCGCGCGGCGCACGGTGCGTCTATGCGGTCGACGTGGGGCGCGGACAGTTGCACGCGCGGCTGCGGGGAAATCCCGCTGTCGTGTCGCTGGAGGAAACCGATATCCGCGTGCTCGATCTCGGGCGATTTGCCGAGCCACCGGATTTCGCCACCATCGATGTGAGTTTCATCTCGCTCAAGCTGATCCTGCCCGCGCTCGATCGCCTGACGCGCCGGCCGGCTCAGCTCATTGCGCTGATCAAGCCGCAATTCGAAGCGGGGCGGAAGCATCTCAAGAAGGGGATAGTGCGCGATCCTGAAATCCACGCGGCCGTGTGCGACGAGATATCGTCTCTCGCGGTTTCGCTCGGCTGGACCGACACGGGCATCATCCCGTCGCCCATCGAGGGCGGCAATGGCAATCGCGAATTCCTTCTTGGAGCAAGGCGTGGCTGAACTCCTGCACATCTCCCGCATCGGCCATCGCGGCGACGGCATCGCGGAGACGCCTACCGGCCCGGTGTTCGTGCCCTACACACTGGCGGGCGAGAGCGTGGAGGTCGAAGCGTTTCCGGGTCACCCGGACCGCCGCCACCTGCTGCACGTGGCGAGCGCGAGCCCGGAGCGTATCACGCCGGTGTGCCCGCACTTCGCCGTGTGCGGCGGCTGCCAGACGCAGCATTGGGATTTCGCGCGCTATCGGGAGTGGAAGCGCGGCACCGTCGTTGAGGCCTTGCGCCAGGCCGGGCTTGACGCGCCGGTCGGAGACCTGATCGACGCGCACGGGGAGGGGCGGCGGCGCGCCGTCTTGCATGCGCGGCGCAGCGCGCATGACGTGCTCGAACTCGGCTTCATGGGCTATCGGGCGCATCACATCGTGTCGATCGACCGTTGCCCGGTGCTCAGCAACGCGCTTGCGCCGGCGATCCCGGCCGCGTGGGCGCTCTCCGAGGCGCTCGGACCTTTGAAAAAGCCGCTCGATATCCAGGCGACCGCCACCGATGGCGGGCTCGACGTGGATATTCGCGGCTCGGGCCCGCTTCGCCCCCAGCATTCGACCGCATTGGCGCGGCTCGCCGAAGCGCATCGGCTCGCGCGGCTCACGCGCCACGGCGAACTGATCGCACAGCGCGCCGCGCCGAGCGTCCGCATGGGCAAGGCAGCGGTCGTGCTGCCGCCGGGTGCTTTCTTGCAGGCCACACACGAAGGCGAGGCGGTGCTCGCGCGTCTGGTGGCGGAGCATGCCGGCAATGCCAAAGCGGTGGCCGACCTGTTTTGCGGCGTCGGTCCGTTCGCGCTGCGGCTTGCCGAGCGCGCGCGCGTCGTTGCGGCGGACACCGACGACGGCGCCATCGCCGCCCTGCGTCAGGCCGCCAAGACGCCGGGCCTCAAGCCGATCGACGCCGAGGCGCGTGATCTCTTTCGCCGCCCGTTCGCGCCGGATGAACTGAAATCCTTCGGCGCGGTGGTGTTCGACCCGCCGCGCCAGGGTGCTGAGGCGCAGGCGCGCCAGCTCGCCGCCTCAAAGGTCCCGTTGGTCGTGGCGGTGTCCTGCAATGCCGCCACCTTCGCGCGCGATGCGCGCCTGCTGGTGGATGGCGGCTATCGGCTGATCGCGGTCACGCCGGTCGATCAGTTCCGCTATTCGGCGCACGTCGAGATCGTGGCGCGGTTTGAGCGCTGACCTCATCTGTCATTCCGGGGCGCGGGCAAAGTCTGCGAGCTCGGAATCCATAACCACAAGACAAGCGAGTTATCGCCGACCGGCGTTTCAAGATGCGCGGACTGTGTTTATGGATTCCGGGGCTCGCCGCTGCGCGGCGCCCCGGAATGACAGTTATCTCCCATCGATCCCGCTGCCGCCCCAGCGGCGCTGCCACATCTGCTCGCCGATGGTGCAGGAGATGCGCGGCGCCTCCGCAGATGCCGGGATCACGCGTCCCCCGCCGCGATACTGCGCAATGTCGAGCACCAGCTTGGTGCGGATCGCCTCCCTGAATTTCTCGCGTTCGCGGATCGGGATCACGAACGAGCCGGGTCCGCCGATCACGCAATCCTCGTAGTAGATGTCGAGCTCCTTGATGTCGATCGAGCCGGGTGCCGGTTCCTTCAGCATGATCGGCAGGCCGTTGATGACGATGCCCTTGGCCAGCACCTCGTCGCGCACCAGCGTGACCGGCGGCCCCTGATTGTTGGTGCCGTCGCCCGACACGTCGATCACGCGGCG
>JAXDOA010000290.1:0-3461 GCA_034669125.1 Hyphomicrobiales bacterium | reverse complement strand
AAACTCCGCGACCCGCGGCTGCCAAACGACCCGCCGCCACCGGCTCGCGCATAGGCGTCACCAACACCAAGCGTAACGGCAAGCATCAGCGCAGCTGCCGTAGCGAAAAACTTCCTGGACATCTTGTCCTCCCGATCCGCCACGAACGGACGGACGAGGCGAATATGGTGGCAAACCACCATATTCGCCAAGAGGGGCTGCTCTTATTTTGTTCAGAAGGAGTTTACGCGCGACCTTTACCGCATGCCGACGCAAACGGCGCCAATTGTCGCAAGTGCTGCAAGCATAGCAAGATAGTCTAGCGTTTTGGTCATTTCGCACTCCAGAAAGCCAAGGAGCCGGAACTTCCCCTCACAACGCGAGGTACGCAGGTGCACTCGCAATTTCCGTGCAACCTTGCTGCACCGCACGAGTCGCGTGCCGGTGCCCCTGCTTCCCAAGCGGGCAGCCCGCGTTCTAAGGTTGGGCAATGGATTCCAAACAAAACTTCTTCGGCGGCGGTGGTGGGCGCCGCGGCTATCACCATGGGCGGCTGCGCGATGCACTTGTCGAGGCTGCGCGCACGCTCGTGACGGAACGCGGTCCGGCGGGCTTTACGCTGGCTGAAGCGGCGAAGCGCGTCGGCGTCACTGCAGCTGCGCCGTACCGGCATTTCAGCGATCGCAACGAACTTATGGGAGAGCTTGCCAGCCGCGGCTTCCAATTGTTCGGCGAGCGGCTGGCGCGCGCATGGGACGACGGCCGCCCTACCGTTCTCGACGCATTTCGCCGAATGGGCGCGGCTTATCTCGCGTTTGCGCAAGAAGAACCGGGGCTGTACGCGGCGATGTTCGGCAATGTGCAGACGCTCGCCGCACCCGAACCCGGGGCAGCGGCAGACGCGGCGCTCGACACTCTGCGGCGGGCCTCGGTGGCAATGTTGCGCAGCCATGGCGCGCCGGAGACTGGCGCGCGCGATCTCGCCTTTCAGATCTGGGCTTACTCACACGGCGTCGCCATGCTCGCCGTTTCAGGCCATCTCGCCGCATCGAAAGGCTGCGATCCCGCCGTGGTGCTGCTGCAAGGCACAACCAATCTGGTCGAAATGACGGTACGACGGCTGAAGGCCGGATAGGTCCGCCTTATTAAAGGACTGCGTTCCACTATATCAGTGTTGACCAATGCACGGCGGGCCAGGAGCCCAGATAGGGGTGTGTAAGGTGGACGACGCGGATCGTGGCATCGCGTCACGCGACCCCGGTCGAGAGACACACCTCAATCTTGTCGGCGGCCCGAAGGCGGGTGGCGATCTGAAAGCTGCGCTTCGCCGCGCACGGATCGAGAATGCCGAGCGGTCTGATGTGATTGGCGAACTTCGTGGCGCCGAAATCGCGCGGCTAGAAATGCTCCAGGAACAGCTCGCGCCGGTTCTCGCGCAAGTGCCTGCCGATTGCGATCTCTTCGATGTCGCGCTCGTACCTTCCGAACACCCGCGCCTGTTCATCGATATGATCGGCTTCGTCGAGATGGGCCGCGATCGGCGGCTTTATCGTTTGCTGCAAGATACCCGACACGGACGTGTCACGCTGTGCGAGACCGAACAGCTCGACAAAATGGTCGAGGCGGCCACCAATTACATCGCGCAGCGGCTGATCGAGCGGGAACGGGCGCTCGCCGCCAGCGCGAACGCGGGGGCGATACCGCGCGATGAGGGGCTAACGCGCCACGATGTCTCCGTCGCGCCATCGGAACCCACCGCGCCGTCGCCCCAACGCCCGGCGCGCAGGTTTTTCGTGCGGCTCTTTATTTACCTGCTCGATCTACTGGGAGTGGCGGTGCTCTTCGCACTGGTCGCCGCCGTGGCGTGGTACGTGTACAAGCTGCAGGTCCCCGGATAAGGCACGGCCCTTCATGACGGCCACGTGACAGCAGCCCCAACTTGGGATTAGCCTTGCCTTTGAGTGGCACGCATCCTGCTCGCAAGTCTTCAGCGAGGCGAAGCCATTGCGGGGCGGCATCATGCGATCCAGACTGACGACCTTCATCCTCATCGGCATGATCCTCGGCATCATCGTCGGCTATCTCTGCAGCATCACCTGGCCCGACCCGCAGACCGCCAAGACCATCTCCGGTTATATCAGTCTCATCACCGACCTCTTCCTGCGTCTGATCAAGATGATCATCGCGCCGCTCGTTTTTTCGACCTTGGTCGTCGGCATCGCGCATATGGGTGACACGGCTTCGGTCGGGCGCATCGGCGGCAAGGCGCTGCTCTGGTTTGTCGGCGCTTCCTTCGTGTCGCTGCTTATTGGCTTGGTCATGGTCAACATCCTGCGGCCGGGCGAGGCGCTCAATCTGCCGCTGCCGGATGCCGGTGCGTCGACAAACCTCAAAGCGGCGTCGCTGTCGCTCAAAGAGTTCGTCACGCATCTCGTGCCTAAGAGCGCCGTCGAGGCGATGGCGAATAACGAGATCCTGCAGATCGTCGTTTTCTCGATCTTTTTCGGCGTGGCGCTCGCCTCGCTTGGTGCCAAAGGCAAGCTGCTCGCCGAGGGCTTCGAGCAGGTCGCCGACGTGATGCTGCGCATCACCGGCTATATCATGAACTTCGCGCCGGTCGCGGTGTTTGCCGCGATGGCGGCAATCATCACGACACAGGGGCTCGGCATCCTTGTCACTTACGGCAAGTTCATGCTCGAGTTCTACATCAGCCTCGCCATTCTGTGGTGCGTGCTGGCGCTAGCCGGCTACGCGCTGATGGGCAGGCAGATGACGCGCATGCTCAACCTGATCAAGGAGCCGTTCATCCTCGCGTTCTCCACTGCGTCGAGCGAAGCCGCCTACCCGAAAACGTTGCGCCAGCTCGAAGTGTTCGGCGTGCCGAACCGCATCACGAGCTTCGTCCTGCCGATGGGATACTCGTTCAATCTTGACGGCTCCATGATGTATTGCACCTTCGCGGCGATCTTCATCGCGCAGGCCTATAACATCCCGCTGACGCTCGGGCAGGAGTTCACCATGCTCCTGCTTCTCATGGTGACGTCCAAAGGCATGGCCGGCGTGCCGCGCGCCTCGCTGGTCGTCATCTCGGCGACTTTGTCCACGTTCAACATTCCGGAAGCGGGGTTGCTGCTCATCATCGGTATCGACCAGTTCCTCGACATGGGCCGCTCGGCGACGAACGTGCTCGGCAACAGCATCGCGACGGCGGCGGTGGCGAAGTGGGAGGGTCAGCTCACGTTGGAGGATCAGAGCCTCGACAGAGGAATTGGCACCACACCGCTGCCGGCGGAGTGATCCCGATGCGGGCGCGGCTCGGCGCGGTTTGCGTTGCTCTTGCACTCTTTATATCCGGCGCGTCGCTTGCACATGCCGAAGGCGAACTCACCGGCACACTGAAGAAAGCCAATGATACCGGCACGGTGACGGTCGGCTACCGCGAAAGCTCGCTGCCGTTCTCGTATTTAAATGCGCTGAAGCAG
>JAXDOA010000289.1:0-3843 GCA_034669125.1 Hyphomicrobiales bacterium | reverse complement strand
AGACCGTCCAGGATGACCGCCGAGTTCCCCATGACCCACCCCCTCACCCACTCCGTCCGCGCGTTCAACCTCTCGGCGGCGTCCGAGAACAAGATCCACGACGACACGGTCGCGCGCCGGTTCGGGTTTCGCGGCGCGCTCGTGCCCGGCGTCGAGGTGTTCGCCTACATGGCGCATGTGCCGGTCGCGCATTTCGGCCGCGCGTGGCTCGAACGGGGTGAAGCGGAGTGCCGCTTCTTCAAACCCGTGTATGACGGCGACATCGCGCGCGTGACCGCGGCACAGGAAGGCGATGATCTCGTGCTCGCGGTCGAGAGCGCGGGCGAGCGCTGCGCGACGGGACGCGCCACCATGCCGGCGCCGGGCCCTGCGCCTGCGGTCGATTCACTCCCCGTCGGCGTTCCGCCGGCCGAACGGCCGCCCGCGAGCGAGACATCGCTGGCGGAAGGGCGCGCGCTCGGCATCGCGCCGCTGGTCATCGATAGCGCTGCACTCTCCGTCTATCTCGACGCGATCGGCGAGACCGAGCCGCTCTACCGCGCGGATGGGATCGTCCATCCGGGACAGATTCTGCGGCTCGCCAACCAGGCGCTGTTGCAGAACGTGGTGCTCGGACCGTGGATCCATGTCGGCAGCACGCTTCGCTTTCATGGCCTTGCGCGCACCGGCGACGAGCTCACCTTGCGCTCGCGCATCATGTCCAATGCGGTGAACAAGGGTCACGCGATCGTTGCGTTCGACGCGATCGTGGTCGCCGACGGAGCAAGAACGATCGCCGGGATATCTCATACCGCGATCTGGCGGCCGCGCCAGGTCGCGCAAGCAGGATAACCAACATGACGACGCTCCGCGTGACGCCGGTATCACCGCCGAATGAGTGCGGGGTATCGGTACGCTGTCGCCCCCAAGTCAGGCTAATGTCGCCTCGCTGACGTGTTCGCCGGGCTCGTTTCATCCTATCCCCGTGGCAGCGACGCAGGGCTTTCATGCTGATTCAGAAACTCAGGCTGCAGCGCGGCTGGTCGCAAGAGCAGCTGGCGGCGGCAGGTCGAGCGCTATCTCGGGCGCAAGCTTTGAACCGCGGTTGATCTCACCGCGCGTTCCCGTTAGACAGCGCGCATGGCACAGCGGCGCGGACCCCCGATGAGCAAGGCTGAGTTGCGCGCGCAGGCGGATGCCGCGATCGCGGCCGCCACCAAGCCGGTGACGAAGCTCCCGACCAAGCTTTCGCGCCAATGCGGCAAATGCGGCGAAATCACCTCGGTGATGATCGAGCCGGGGGCCGAGACGCCGCCGTTCAAGTGCAAGAGCTGCGATAAATAACGATCAGTCCTCGGCCGGAGCCTCGGCTGCCGTGCTCTTCGGGATCGGGTCCGCCCCGATCAGCGTGTTGACGCAATCCACCGAGTCGTAGATCGACACCTGAACGATCGGGTGTGCTTTTTTGATCAGTTCGCCGGCCTCTTCGGCGGGTGCGAGCGTCGCGAACGATTTCTTGGTCTGCCGGTCGACCTGGAGCCAGTAACGCTCCTCGGGCTTCTTGCGCTGATGCGCGGGATCGCGCGGCGTTTCGATCTCCGCTTCCTTGGATTTCATCTTGGTTGCCGGACGCAATGTCATCTGAAACTCCCTTAAGTGTGAATTGTCCGCAATGTTGGCTGAGTCCTCAACATGGGCGCGATACCGGCAGATTGCCAGCGAAACCTTGCAAAAGGTTACTTGAGCGGCGGCTCCTCCCCATTCCACCCGCATGCCGTCAGCCGCGCGCGCAGGTGCGGCGGCACCGGCGCTGTGATACGGACCGGCTCCTTGTTCTTGGAGATCGGCACCACGACCTCGCGCGCGTGCAGTTGCAACCCGGGCGCATCGGGCCTGGCGACGAACTTGATCTGCCGCGCGCGGCGCTGGCTCGCCTCGTTGCCGTAGATGTCGTCGCCGAAAATCGGAAAGCCCATCGCAGCGCAATGCACGCGCAGTTGATGCGTGCGCCCGGTGACGGGTTCGAGCGCGAGCCAGGCGATGCCTTCCGAACGCCCCAACACCTTCCATTTCGTCACCGCGGGCTGCCCGTCAGGGTCGGGCTTCATCCACCAGCCGAAGTCCGGATCGAGCCGGCCGAGCGGCATGTCGATGACGCCTTCGTCGTCCTCCGGGCCGCCTTCGGTCACCGCCCAATACGTCTTGCCGACGCGGCGGTGCTTGAACAAGAGGCTCAGGTGCGCGAGCGCCTTGCGATGGCGGCCGAGCACCAGGCAGCCCGAGGTCTCGCGGTCGAGCCGGTGCGCAAGCTCCGGGCGGCGCGGCAGGCCGTAGCGCAAGGTGTCGAACCAGTCTTCGAGGCTCGGCCCGCCCTTCGGCCCGCGATGCACCGAGAGGCCGGCCGGCTTGTCGATCACCAGCATCAGGCCGTCGCGATGAAGCACGCGCGCGAGGATTTCCTCCTCGGTCGCGGCTTTCGGGTTGAACACCTTGTCGGGCGCTTTCACGTCCATTCCGAAACCGCTATCACGGCGCCCAATGAATGACACTAAGCAAAGCTGGTGGCAGCGCCTTTCGGGCGGGCTCAAGCGTACCTCGGCGTCGATCGGCGGCGCGATCAGCGACCTCGTCTCGAAGCGCAAGCTCGATGCCGCGACGATCGAGGAACTCGAAGAACTGCTGATCCGCGCCGATCTCGGTGTGGACACGGCGGCGCGCATTGCGGCTGCCATCGGCGAAGGACGCTACGACAAGCAGGTGAGCGAGGCGGAGGTGAAGGCGATCCTCGCCAGCGAAGTCGAGAAGGTGCTCGGCCCGGTCGCCAAGCCGCTCGTGATCGATGCGAGCGCAAAGCCGTTCGTCATCCTCGTGGTCGGCGTCAACGGTTCGGGCAAGACCACCACCATCGGCAAGCTCGCGGCGCGCTTCCGCGCCGAGGGACGCACGGTGATCCTTGCGGCCGGCGATACGTTCCGAGCCGCCGCGATCGGGCAATTGAAGATCTGGGGGCAGCGAACAGGCGCAACCGTCATCGCGCGCGAGCAGGGCTCGGATGCGGCGAGCCTCGCGTTCGAGGCTTTGACCGCGGCGCGAAGCGCTGCGGCAGACGTGCTGCTCGTCGACACGGCCGGGCGCCTGCAGAACAAGACCGAGCTGATGGGCGAACTGGAAAAGCTCGTGCGCGTGATAAAAAAGGTCGAGCCGGCGGCGCCGCACGCGGTGCTGCTGGTGCTCGACGCGACGGTCGGCCAGAACGCGCTGTCGCAGGCCACCGAGTTCACCCGCATCGCCGGCGTCACCGGGCTGGTCATGACCAAGCTCGACGGCACGGCGCGCGGCGGAATTCTGGTGGCGCTCGCCGCCAAGCACAGACTGCCGGTGCATTTCATCGGCGTCGGCGAGGGCGTCGACGATCTCGCGCCATTTGCCGCACGGGATTTCGCCAACGCGATTGCCGGGATAGAAAGCTAGATCATGCCCACTGAGACGAAGAAGCAACTCAATCCCCTGCTCAAGCTCGCGCTCGAGATGGGCCCGCTGATTCTGTTCTTCGTGGCGAATTCGCGCCCCGCGCTGTTCATGCCGTTCGTCGCCCCGCTGCTGCCCGAAGCGGTGAGCGGCGAGAAGGCCGGCATCTTCGTCGCGACGGCCGTGTTCATGGTGGCGATCCTTGTGTCGCTTGCGGTGTCGTATGTGCTGACGCGCCATCTGCCCGTGATGGCGATGGTGACCGCGGTGATCGTCGTGGTGTTCGGCGGCCTCACGCTGGTGCTGCACGACGACACCTTCATCAAGATGAAGCCGACGATCATCTACCTGCTGTTCGCGGGGCTGTTGCTCGGCGGGCTTGCATTCAACAAGCCG
>JAXDOA010000288.1:0-5507 GCA_034669125.1 Hyphomicrobiales bacterium | reverse complement strand
GTCCATCCTTGGCGATCTGGATCGACATACCCTCGCCCATGCCGCCGAAACCGGCAAGCTCATGGTGGGCGAGGAGTTTGAAATTCCATTCGATTTGATCGGACATGTTCGTCACTGTTGTTGATTGCACTAAAAGCTGGATGAACGCGTTGTAGCCAGGCATAGCCCGGCTTCAACGGGCTATGCCTGGGCATGACGGAGTGTGGATTTCTACGCCCCTGCTCGCGCCTTGGCCATGAAGTCGGGGCGCAGCGCCTTGCTCCAGTCCGGGATAGCGGCGATCTTTTTCTCTTTCAGCAAAATCTCGGCCTGCTCCTGCATGTAGGGCTTGAGGTTGTCAGGGAAGCCGGGCTCGACGTCCACATTGGCCATCGCCTTGCGGAATGTGTCCTGCGACATCGAATAGCCCTTCGAGGTATAGAACGCATAGATCGCGTCGGCGACCTTGACTGGATTTTCCTTGAAGTCGCGCGCGACTTCGAGCCAGGCCTTGAGATACGCCACCACGGCGTCGGGGCTCTTTGCAATGAAATCCGGCGTCGCCGCCATGAACACCGGCATCTTGTCGACGTCCCAATAGTTCATGACCTTGGTCGCGAGCCCGTCGGCTTCGGCGATTGCGTTGTACGGCTCGACATTGACCATCACGTCCACGGTCTTCGCCGAAAGCGCCGTGATCATGTTGTTCACGTCCATGCGCACTTCCTGGTAGTCGCCCTTCTTCAGCCCGTACTTCGGGCCGATCTGGTCGACGAAGATATTGCCGACCGATGAGCCGGTCTGGTTCGCGATCTTCAGGCCCTTGAGCTGCTCGACCTTGGTGAAGTTGAGGTCCTTGCGCACCATCACGCTCGCGGTCTTGCCGACGTGCTCGATCTGCGCGATCGCGACCAGCCCGCCCTTGTCGTGCCCAAGGATCAGCGAGGGACCCGCATAGGTGCCCATGTCGACCTGCCGCGCCACCATTTGCTGCATGGTGAGGTTGCCGGACGGCACGCCGAACTCCTCGAACTTGATCCCGCGCTTTTCCAGCAAGCCGGAGCGCAGCAGGTAATAGGTCGGCATGCCCCAGAGATTGGTCTGATAGCCTTGCCGGATCGTCGTCTGCGCGAAGGCTGGGCGGGAGCCAAGCGCGGCGGTCAGCAGCGCCCCGGCGGCGGCCAGGTACTGGCGGCGGGAAATCTGCGTCATCGCCTTCCTCCATTGTCGCGGCCGTTTGCCTCAGCCGTGTTTCCGAGATGATTCAACAATTGCTTCTGGAATTCCAGAAATTCCACGCTCAGGGGATCGCGCGGGCGCGGCAGCGTGATGTGAACGCAAGCCTGCACGGTGCCCGGGTGCGGCGTCATCACGATCACGCGGTCGGCGAGGTACACGGCTTCGGCCACGTTGTGCGTCACGTAGATCACGGTCTTGCGCGTTTCTCTCCACACATCGGCCAGCAGGCGCTGCATCTCGTCGCGCGTGAGCGCATCGAGGGCCGCGAACGGCTCGTCCATCAGCAGCACGGACGGATTGTACGCAAGAGCGCGCGCGATCGCGACGCGCTGCTGCATGCCGCCGGAGAGATGGTGCGGATAGGACTCGGTGAACTTTTCAAGCTTCACGAGGCGAAGCTGATTGCGCGCGATCTCCTCGCGCTCGGCCTTAGCCACGCCCTTCATCTCCAGCCCGAACGTGACGTTGCCAAGCGCGGTGCGCCACGGGAAGAGCTGCGCGAAATCCTGGAACACCACGCCGCGGTCGAGCCCGTGGCCGGTCACGGGCTTGCCGCCGATGCGGATTTCGCCGCCGCTCGGCGTGAGAAACCCCGCGATGAGATTGAGCAGCGTCGACTTGCCGCAGCCGGACGGCCCAACGATGCAGAGGAATTCGGATTGATCGATGTCGAAGCTCGCGGCCGCGACGCCCGCGACCTGGCCCGAGGGGGTGTCGTAGGTCAGCGAGACGTCGCGCACTTCAATATGGGGCATCGGCGTTTCCGGGATTTTCTTTTATCAATAGCACGGATCGGGCAGCCGTCAGCCCTTGCTCCACTTCGCCGCGCGCTTCTCGGCGAACGACGCAAGCCCCTCGGCGGCTTCGGCCGACTGGCGCTTCGCCGCGTGGCTTTCGACAATGTCGGAAAAGTCCGTCTCGCCAAGATCGCTCCAGGCCGACTTCAATATCCAGGCTTTGGTCTGCGCGATCGCGTCCGGGCCATTCGCCAGCAGGTTGTCGACGACGAGCGCGCCCTCGGTTTCGAGGTCGGATGCGGCGACCACCATGTGCGCGAGCCCGATGCGGCAGGCTTCCTGCGGGCCGAAGCGCTCGCCGGTGAGCGCATAGCGGCGCAACTGGCGCGCCCCGATGGCGTCGGCGAGTTGCGGAATGATGATCGAGGCGTGCAGTCCCCAGCGCACCTCGGCGATCGAGAACTGGGCGTTGTCGGCCGCCAACACGATATCGCAGGCCGCGATCATGCCGGTGCCGCCGCCGAGCAGCCGCCATGCACCAGCGCGACCGTCGGCACCGGCGCCACATTGAGCCGCTGCACGGCCTCGGCGGTCGCGCGCGAGACGCGCAGGTTCTCGTGCGGAGAGGACTTGCGCACCGCGTTGATCCATTTGAGGTCGGCGCCAGCCTGGAAATGCTTGCCGTTGCCCTTGAGCACCACCGCGCGCAGACCCTTCGCGCCGCCGAGCGCATCGAGCGCCGCGAGCAGTCCGTCGATCATCGCGCCGTCATAGGCGTTGTTCACCTCGGGCCGGTTGAACGTCACCGTCGCGACGCCGCGCGCGTCCACGTCCCAGAGAACCGGGCCCTTGAGGTTCGACGTCATGCAGGCTTGCCGTCGAGGAACGCCGCGATCGCGGGGGTCTGCTTCAGGCGCTCGACATCCTGCGGTGTCGGAAGTTGCGGCTTGTCGCGTTGCGCGTCGACCATGCAGAGGAAGCCGAGCGGCTCCTCGGCCGTTGCGCGGAACTGGTGCCACGTCATCGGCGGCACGGTGACGAGATCGCGCGTCTCGAGTTGCTTCACCTCGTTTTCCACGAGACATTGACCGCGCCCGCGCAGGATCAGCACGCCGTGCATGTGCTGGTGCCGCTCCAGCGTCGAGAAGCCGCCGGGCGCGACCTCGAAATAGCGCAGCTCGCCCGCCATGTCGGGATCGGAGAACAGCACCTGCCGGGTGATGGTCTTGTAGAGCGCGCGCTCGTCTTCCTTGTAGGGGCGCATCTCGACGCCCTCCCAGCGGAAGTCCGCCTTTGCCTTGCGGCGAGACGTACGGTTGACGGTCGCGGTATCATTCATACCGGTAGCCTTTGACTTCTGCTACGAACGCCGCTGTCTCTTGCGTCAGACGTTCGCGCGCCTCCAGCAGCGCGCCGCCGATCAGCAACATGACCTTCGAGCCGTAGAAATCAAGCATTTCGGCCACACGCTCGCGTGACATGCCGCCGGCCGGAACCGGTACGGATGGTTTCAGCCCATGCCATTGCGCCAGAGCGGTGCCGGCAAGCTGGCGACACAGCTCGGGCGAATAGCCGAAGCGTCCGCCATGATTGGGGAACACCAGTGCGTCGGCGCCCAGCATGCGGAAGATTTTTCCGAACAGCAGCGGCGGCGCGATACGCGCGGTGCCCGCCAGTGTGGGATGGGCGAAGAACGCAACATCGGGATTCTCGCGCACCAGCCGCGAAAAGTTCGACAGGCCCATGATCATCGGCTGCACCATCACGGTGTCGATGCCGGCGTCGGTCGCGGCCGTCATCTGGGCGCGCAGGGCGTCGAGATCGCCGGAGAGGCTCGGCACGTAGCGGGTGCGTCGCCCGGTCTCGCGCTCGACCGCACGCAGCGCATCCGCCACCGCACTCACCCGCGCGGCGAATGGCGAATAGGCCTGATCGGCAAGCCCGTGATCGTCCTTGATATAGTCGATGCCGCCGCGCGCGAAGCGTGCCGCCAACTCGCCGAGCCGGGCAGGGGAGAGGCCCTGCGGCTTGAGCGCCGAGCAGGTGAGCGCGCGGTTTTCAGCGCCCGCGCGCTCGCGCAGTCCAGCGAGGCCGTGACGTGGCCCCCCGAAATAACGGACCAACTCGTCCGGAAATTCCGCATCGTGCAGGATCACGTCGTCCTGCAACGAGGAATTTCCGAACAGCATGTTGATGAGCTGGCCCGGGTCGTCGCTGACCGTCGCGCGGCTCAGGGCGATGCGCACCGCGAAAATGCCGTTTCCGATCTCGCCGATGTCCGCCACCCGTCCGACGATCTCGTCGAGAAGCTGCGGGTCCTCGATCGCCGACAGCGGCATCTCGACGCTTTGTTCGACCGCGATCGCCTGCGCCCGCGCACGAACAGCGCGCGCGTCCGAACGCACGTGATAGATGGCGGTCAGGCGAGATGGCACGAAGCGAGATTAGCGGCAGGCCGGCGAAGCGGCTACCCGATGGCGCGGCGCGGCAGCACGACCGGCTGGCGGGCGGAGCGCCAGAAGCGGCGCGCGACGTCGCTCAGGATGGTGGCGGCGACGGCGGCTCCGGTCAGCACCAGCAGCGCGACCATGCTGAACAAGGCCAGGCTGACCACGAAGAGGAGGGGCAGGGCAATGACCGGCGCGAGCAACACCGCGTCGAACAGGCTGAGCCTGATGGCGCTGCGGGGCAGATTTGCTATGGCACGTCGCCGGAGCATGCGAGCACTCCTCCCGGATGACGGTGTCACTTTCGTGGCAACACCTTAAAGGCGACAGCGTTTCAAGCAAAGATAGTTGATTCGCGTAATTTTAGCGATGTGGATCACCCCTTGACGGCCCGCACCATGCCCCAGCGCAGCACGGTCGCGCGCTCCAGCGAGCCGAATACCAGCCGCTCGAACACGAATCCGATGGCGCCGATGACCGCCAGCGAGGCGAGCATCAGGTCGGTATTGAGGAACTCCTTGGCGTCGAAAATGACCCAACCGAGCCCCCAGTCGGAGGCGGCGAGCATTTCGGCCCCCACCACGGCAATCCAGGCACGCAGGAAAGCCTGCCGCAGCCCCGTGATGATGAACGGCGAAGCGCCCGGGATGATGACCTTCCAGAATAGCGCGTTCTCGTCCGCCCCCATGGCGCCTGCGGCACGAAGCCACAGCGGGTTCACGGCGCGCACGCCGCTCCAGGCGTTCAACAGCATTGGAAACAAGGCCGCGTAGAACACAATGAGGATCGAGACCGTGTTCCCGAGGCCGAACCACAGGATGAACACCGGAACCCAGGCGAGCGAGGGGATCGGCATGAGGGCGCTCGCGAGCGGCAGCACGAAGTTCTCCACCGCCTTGAAGCGCCCCATCAGGATGCCGATCGGCGACCCGGCCACGACCGCGAGCGAAAGGCCGAACAGCACCCGGTAGAGCGTGGTTGCGGCGTGCGCCAGCATCGATCCGTCGAGCACAACGGCGACCAACGTAGCGGCGATTTTCTCCAGCGTCGGCATCAGGGCGGGAGCGAACCAGCCGGAGCGCGCCAGCGCCTCGTAGATTGCGGC
>JAXDOA010000287.1:0-4676 GCA_034669125.1 Hyphomicrobiales bacterium | reverse complement strand
GCGGCGAGAATCCGCGCCGACAGGCGACCGATCAGGCCGGGACGACCGACGCGGCCGGGTAGCGCCGTTCGACGTAGGCCTCGAGGATCGCCTCGAATTCGTCGACGAGGCCGTCGCCCCGAAGCGTCCGATCGAGCCTGCCGTCGATGAACACCGGCGCGACCGGATCCTCGAATGTGCCCGGCAGCGAGATCCCGATGTCGGCGTGCTTGCTCTCGCCGGGGCCGTTCACGATGCAGCCCATGACGGCGACGTTGAGCGACTCCACGCCCGGATACTGCGTCTTCCAGGCCGGCATCGAGTCGCGGATGAAATCCTGAATGTACCGCGCAAGCTCCAGGAACGTGGTCGAGGTGGTGCGCCCGCAGCCGGGGCACGCCGCGACCAGCGGCACGAACACGCGAAAGCCCATGGTCTGCAAGAGTTCCTGCGCGACCTTCACCTCCACGGTGCGGTCGCCGCCGGGCTCGGGCGTCAGCGAGATGCGGATGGTGTCGCCGATGCCCTGCTGCATCAGGATGCCGAGCGCCGCGGATGACGCGACGATGCCCTTCGAGCCCATGCCGGCTTCGGTGAGGCCAAGATGGATCGCATAGTTCGAGCGCCGCCCAAGCTCCATGTAGACGGCGATCAGGTCCTGCACGGCCGAGACCTTCGCCGACAGGATGATCTTGTCGCGCGGCAATCCGATCTCTTCGGCACGCTCGGCCGAGAGCAGCGCGGACTGCACCATCGCCTCGCGCGTCACCGCGCGCGCGTCCTTCGGGTCCGGCGATTTCACGTTCTCGTCCATCAGCCGCGTGAGCAGCTCCTGATCGAGCGAGCCCCAGTTCGCGCCGATGCGCACCGGCTTGTTGTGTTTTATCGCCATCTCGACGATGGAGGAAAACTGCGTGTCCTTCTTCTTGCCGAAACCGACGTTGCCGGGATTGATGCGGTACTTGTCGAGCGCCTCGGCGCAGGCCGGATGATTGGCGAGCAGCGTGTGGCCGATGTAGTGGAAGTCGCCGACGAGGGGCACGTTCATGCCCATCTTGAGGAGCTTCTCCTTGATGTGCGGCACGGCGGCGGCCGCCTCGTCGCGGTCGACCGTGATGCGCACGATTTACGAGCCCGCGCGCGCGAGCGCCGCGACCTGCGCGACGGTGCCCGCGACGTCGGCGGTGTCGGTATTGGTCATCGACTGCACCACCACGGGCGCGCCGCCCCCGACCTTCACATGGCCGACGTTCACCGGAATGGACGTGCGCCGCTCGAGGGGCGCAGCGGATTGGGTCATCGGTCGCTCCTGGGTCGGCGGATGAGTGCCAGACCGTGTTGTTTTCGTCAATTTAATAGGCCTTTCGGGCCCTTGCGAGGGCTCGGAACCGTTAATTCGGCCGGTTCACCAGCACCAGACCGCCCACCACCAGCGCAACGGCCAGTCCGAAGCCCCAGGAAATCGGTTCCCCGAGCACGAAATGGCCGGACGCGACGCCGAACAATGGCGTCAGGAATGTGAAGGCCGAAAGACGGCTCGCCGAATAGCGCTGCACCATGGCGAACCACACCGCATAGGTGAGGCTGACCACCCAGAACGTCTGGTAGGCGAGCCAGCCAAGCGCCCATGTGCTGGGCATGGCAGTCATGCGCTCGCCCATCAGCAGCATGCCGAGCGCGAGGATCGGGATCGAGACGAGAAGCTGATAGGCGAGCACCTTTTCGGCGGGCGCAAAGCGCAGGCGCGAGGCCTTGATCACCAGCGTGGTCGCGCCCCAGGCGGCGCCCGCGCCGACCATCATGATATCGCCGAGCAGTTGCCTGCCGTCGCGCGAGGCATCCGGCACGCCGAACGCCACCACGAGTCCGGCGAACGAGCACAAGAGCCCGAGCCACTGCACGGCGCGCAGCTTCTCGCCGAGCAGAAAGCCCGAGCCGAGCGCGACGAAAAACGGCGCCGTGTAGATGAACAATGTCGCGCGGCTCGCCGCGGTGAATTGCAGCGCCGGAAAGATCAGCAGGAATTCGACGCCGAACAGCACACCCGCGATGACGCCGCCGACGAGCGTGCCGTCGCGGGTTGTCAGCGATACGCCGCGCCAGCGCGCCCAGATGACGATGATGGCGAACGCACCGATCGAGCGCACGGTCGCCTGGACGAATGGCGGGATCTCGGGCAGCGCGAGCTTCACCGAGACCTGGTTGAGGCCCCAGCTGAGCGTTAAGGCCAGCATGATCAGCGCCGCAACGGCGTCGAGCGGGCGGGAGGTGGATTGATTCACGGGCGGCTTACGCTTCCCGGCAATGCGCGCACACGCCGCTGATCTCGATCACCGGGCTCTTCGGCGTGAAGCCCGCGCTTTTCGCGGCTGCATTCAAGCTGTCGGCGACCGCGCCCGACGCCGCCTCGCCGACCGCGCCGCAATGCTCGCAAATGAGAAACACCACCGGCGCACCGGACGCGTGATTGTTGATGCAGGCGAGGAACGCGTTGCGGCTCTCGATCCGGTGCACCAGGCCTTGGCTCGTGAGGAAGTCGAGCGCGCGATAGATCGTGATCGGCGCGGGCCGCGCGCCGCGCGCCGCGACCAGGTCGATGATCTCGTAGGCGCCGAGCGGCTTGTGGCTGCTGCTGAGCACCTCCAGCACATGGCGCCGCATCGCCGTCAGCCGCTCGCCGCGCTTCACGCACACGGCTTCCGCATGCGCCAGCGCGTCGGCCGCGCAGCGGTCGTGATCGTGGTCGGGAGCGGGAAAAACGGCAGCCATGCGGTCCTTTTAGACGATTCTGGGCCTGCGCGGGTCGCGCAATCGTGAAGCCACGGATTGACCTTTATGTTGCGGCGCAGCAATGCTGTCTCGATATCCGATATAAGGGCCAATCCCGAAAGGTCACGCCATGCTCACAGGCAAATCCGTCGTCGTCACCGGTTCCACCTCGGGCATCGGGCTCGCCATCGCGCGCGCCTTCGCCAAGGAGGGCGCGAACCTCACCATCAACGGCTTCGGCGATGCGGCGGCGATCGAGAAGGAGCGCGCGGGGATCGAAAAGGAGTTTTCCGTGAAGGCGATCTACTCGCCCTCCGACATGACCAAGCCGGCCGAGATCGCCGCGATGATCGCCGCCACCGAGAAGACGTTCGGCGCGGTCGACGTGCTGGTCAACAACGCCGGCATCCAGTTCGTCGCCAAGGTGGAGGATTTCCCGATCGAGAAATGGGACGCCGTGATCGCGACCAACCTGTCGGCCGCGTTCCATACGACGCGCGTCGCGATTCCCGGCATGAAGGCGCGCAAGTGGGGCCGCATCATCAACATCGCGTCGGCGCATGGCCTCGTCGCGAGCGGCGAGAAGGCGGCCTACGTCGCCGCGAAGCACGGCATCGTCGGCCTGACCAAAGTCGTGGCGATCGAAGCCGCGAATGACGGCATCACCTGCAACGCGATCTGTCCGGGCTGGGTGCTGACGCCGCTCGTGGCGCAGCAGATCGAGGCGCGCGCCAAGGCCGCCGGGCAGACGTTCGAGGAAGCCAGGCGCATTCTCGTCGCCGAGAAGCAGCCGATGCTGCAATACACGACGCCCGAGAACATCGGCGCGCTCGCGGTGTTTCTGAGCGGCGACGCCGCCGCGACCATCACGGGCTCGGCCTACTCGATCGACGGCGGCTGGACCGCGCAGTGACCAGGCGCCCGAAGCCGCGGAGCGACGCACGGAAACCAGCGGCAAAGAAAATCAATCTCGGCCTCCAGGGCGGCGGCGCGCACGGCGCGTTCACCTGGGGCGTGCTCGATCATCTGCTCTCCGACGAGCGTATCGACATCGAGGGCATTTCCGGCACCTCGGCGGGTGCGATCAACGCCGTGTTGCTGGCCGACGGGCTTGCGCGCGGGGGCGCGGCGGAAGCGCAAAAGCGGCTTGCGGAGTTCTGGCGCGCCGCAAGCCGCGACGGCGACCTGCCCGCGCTCCAGCGCAGCGTGGTGGACCGGATGTTCTCGTTCGTGCCGTACGAAGGTTCGCCGGTGCAGATCTGGTTCGATGCGATATCGCGTTACATTTCGCCCTACGACATCAATCCGCTCAACATCAATCCGCTGCGCGACCTGATCGAGCGCTTCGTCGACTTCAAGGCCCTGCGTGCCTTCAAGGGCGTAAGCCTGTTCGTTTCGGCGACCAACGTGCACACGGGCCGCGTGCACGTGTTTCCGCAAGACAAGCTTACCGCAGATGTGGTGATGGCATCGGCCTGCCTGCCGACGCTGTTTCGCGCGGTCGAGATCGACGGCGCTCCGTATTGGGACGGCGGCTATATGGGCAACCCGGTGATCTTCCCGTTCTTCGACACCACGCTGACCGAGGATGTGCTGCTTGTGCAGATCAATCCGATCCAGCGCCGGTCGACGCCACACACGCAGACCGAGATCATGAACCGCATCAACGAGATTTCGTTCAACTCCTCGCTGCTGTCGGAATTCCGCGCGATTTCGTTCGTCACCCGGATGATTGACGATGGCAGGCTGCCGCGCGGCATGGGCAAAGGCGAATATCGCCGCATCAACATGCATCGCATTTCGCTGGACGATACGTTCAAGGAGCTGACATCGGATTCGAAGATGAAATCCGATTTCGATTTCTTTGAGATGCTGAAGAGAGGTGGGCAGCTTGCGGCGAAGAATTTCCTCGATGCGCATTTCAGCGA
>JAXDOA010000286.1:0-6584 GCA_034669125.1 Hyphomicrobiales bacterium | reverse complement strand
ACCGCGCCATCGTGCTTCAGGGCGCGCCGGCATCCTCGCGCGGCCCGCGGCCGGTCGCGGTCCCTGCCTGAGCTTGCCGCTCTGTACTGCACGTCGAGATTGTCGCGCTTTGTCGCAGACGAGCCCTGAGAATTCCGCTTGAACGTTGCGGGCGCGTCATCCAATCGTCATATAGGGCGGCGCCTGCCGGGGACCGCGATGCTGAAGATGAATTTGTGGGACGCCAAGTGGGACCTCGACGAGGCCCAGTGTCCCTGCGACATCCATTTCAATCAGTGGATCGACGCCAACAAGATCACCAACAAGGCGATTTATCACTTCGGCACGGGCATGCATCATATCGTCGGGCTGACGCAGGCGGCGAACGGCTCCGACAATGTGGTGTTCGCCATCACGGCGTCGATTGTCGAATACGAGGCCTACATCAAGCTCGCGAACGAGCGGCCGCAGCTGTTGAAAAGCTACCTCGCGTATTTCGGCGATATTTACCTGACCAATACGCGGCTGCTGCCGGAGCTCGACATCGCCACGATGTTCCACGCCGGCGAATACATCGGCGCGAACACGACCAGTCCCGAATATGGCGGCATGGACGATCTCGGCGTGACGCGCGTCCTGCTCGACCGCATGCGGCCGGGCGGGCACGTGCTGTTCTACAGCGGCTCGTTCGCGTTCGATAAGGCCGAGGCCATTGCGGACACGCTCGCGCGCGAGAAAAAGCTGGAGCGTGTCGGGACGTTCAAGTCGCTGCTGGTGTGCCGCAAACTCTGACTGTCATCCCGGGCGACGGCCCTGAGCCGGGGGAGACCCGGGACCCATAACCACAGCTCGCGCGATATCGAAGGTTTCGTGGTTATGGATCCCGGCTCGCGCGATGCTGCGCATCGCTTGGCCGGGATGACCGGCTTCGCCGGTCATTTCACATCCAGCGGCTCGGTGCCCGTGGGCTTGCCGGCCGCGTCGAGCGTGATCTTCTCCACGCGCGCCTCGGCCGCGCGCAGCAGCTCCTCGCAGCGGCGCTTGAGCGCCTCGCCGCGCTCGTAGATCGTGACGGACTCTTCCAGCGCCACGTCGCCGCGCTCGAGCTTCTGCACGATCTGCTCAAGCTCGGCGAGCGCCTTCTCGAAGGACAGTTTCGCGACGTCGGTATTTGCGGTGTCGGCCATGCGTCCTGACTATCGCGACTCGGGGGCTAAAGTCACCCCCGCATCAGCGCCGTCACATGCGCGGCGACGGATTTCGCGAGGCCCTCCAGGTCGTAGCCGCCTTCGAGCACCGAGACGACGCGGCCGTTCGCCCGGCGGTCCGCCAGCTCCATCAGCTTTTGCGTGACCCAGGTGTAATCCGGCTCGAGAAAATTCAGGTTGGCGAGCGGATCGCGCATATGCGCATCGAACCCGGCCGAGATGATGATGAGGTCGGGACCGAAATCCTCCAGCCGCGGCAGGATCGCGGTCTCCATCGCCTGGCGAAACTGATCGCCGCCGTCGCCGGGGCGCAGCGGCGCGTTGACGATGGTGTTGCGCGCCCCGCGCTCGGACACCGCGCCGGTGCCCGGATAAAGCGGCATCTGGTGCGTCGAGCAATACATCACGGTCGGGTCGTTCCAGAAAATGTCCTGGCTGCCGTTGCCGTGATGCACGTCGAAATCCACGATCGCGACACGCTCGGCGCCGTGTTGCTTCTGCGCGTGGCGCGCGGCGATGGCGGCATTGTTGAACAGGCAGAAGCCCATCGGGGTCGCGGTTTCGGCGTGATGGCCGGGCGGACGTGTCGCCACGAATGCGTTTGCGACCTTGCCGGCCATTACCTCGTCGACCGCTTGGCATGCGCCGCCGGCCGCGCGCATCACGGCCTCGAATGTGCCCGGCGACATCGTGGTGTCGCCGTCGAGCCGCACCATGCCTTCGCGCGGCGAGGCCTCGCGCACCTGCTCGACGTAATCCATCGGATGCGCCAGCGCGACCGTTTCGAGCGAAGCCATCGGCGCCTGCTCGCGCGCGAGCGTCTGGAATTTTTCGTGCTCGAGCGCACGCTCGATGGCGCGCAGCCGGTCGGGCCGCTCGGGGTGCCCCTGCGGCGTGAGGTGATTGTGGCAGGCAAGATGGCTGAGCAGCAGTGTGGTCATGCGGTCCGCATTTTGTTCGGAGAGATATAGGCGATCGCGCCGTCGATACCTAGGGCTTGGAGAGCATCGCGGCGATCTCCGGGTTGTTGAAATGGCGCGCCCAATCGGCGGGCGTCCCGCTGTGCTCCGGGTCCTTGACGGTGACATCCGCTGCGCGCTCGACGAGCAGCCGCGCGCAGTCCGGGCTGCCGCCCCATGCGGCCGCCACGTGCAGCGGCGTGACCCCGCGCGTGCCGCCGAAGCCGGCGCGGCGGTTGACATTGGCGCCATGATCGATGAGCCACGCGACCGCCTCGGCCTGCTTGCGTGCCACCGCCCAGTGCAGCGCCGCGCCGTTGTAGGGCTCAGCGTCGAGATCGGCGCCGCGCTCGGCGAGAAACGCCATCGAGTCGATGCGCCCGCTGCGCGCCGCGTAGGTCAGCGCCTCGCCAAGAATTTCTCCCGCATCGTCGTTCGGCCGCCACGGCGGAAAGCCCGAGTGCGGCCGGTGGAATTCGCGATGCCACCGCGCCTCCGGCCGCAATTGTTTGCCGACGAAGAACTGCTCCATCAGATCGAGCCGCCCCAGCCCCGCCGCGACTCGCAGGCTGGACGGCGCGACCACCGGCGTCGCCAAACGTTCGGCGAGCACGCGGTGGCCCCAGAACAGCGCCACGGCGAGCGGGGTGCCGCCGTCGCCATAGGCTTCCGCGAACGGCGAGGCGCCGGCCTTGAGCAAAGCGTCCAGCATGGCGAGCGCCCCGGCCGGATCGCCGCCCGGCTCCGCGTAGGCGGCCTGATGCAGCGCGGTCCAGCCCTTGTTGTTCGGCAGGTCGGGATCGGCACCCGCGTCGAGCAGGTCGTGCACCATCGCGGTGCGGCCGAACGACATCGCGAGCAGCAGCAGCCGGTTGCCGTTGGTGCCCGCCGCGTTGGCGAGGCGTGGATGAAGCGTGAATAGCTCGTTCAGCCTCGCGCGGTCGTCCGCCTTGATCGCCGCGAACGCGAGCGCGAACGGCTCCGACACGCGCTGCTCGCGCAGCGCCTCGATGTACGCGCCGAAGGCGTCGAAGGTCTCGAAGCCGTGCTCGCGCGCGAGCGTCAGTTCGGCATCGGCCTGCGTCAGCCTGGCAGCGCGGATGTCGGACTCCGGCGCCGCCGCGTAATCGGGATGGAACAGCCGTACGAGGCGCACGGCGTTGCGCTCGCCGGTATCGAACACGCTCAGCATGCCGGCGGCGCGGTCGCGATAGTATTGCAGGCCGGTCTCGAACGGATGGCGCACCTCGCGCTTTCCGCCGAGCGCTTCCAGGTGCTCGCGCAGCCGCGCCCAGCTGCTGAAGCCGTATTCGCGCGCCGCGACGAAGCGTGCGTCCGGCATCCGTGCAGTCTCGCGAATCGCCTCATCCGTCATCCAGGCAAAGCGCGGATGGTTGTAGCGAAAGCGCGCCGCAGACCCGGCATCGCCCGCGCGCAAATCCCTGAGCAGTTTCGTCGCGCGCTTTCCTTCGCGTGCGAGCGTGGTGGCAGAAGGAAATTCCGCCGCGTAGAAATTCATCGCGACCGTTTCAACCAAGCTTGTCCAGACTCACGCCCTCCGGCGGCGGCATGTCGTCGGGGAGGAAGAAATCGATCTGCAGCCGCTGCGTCGGGTCCGCGCGGTACTTGTCGAAATCGGTGACGCCCTCCGCGGCGAGGAACGTGTCGTCGATCAGGAAATTCCCCGTGAAGGTCTTCGGTTTGTTGAACACCGCATAGGCGGCATCGGCGAGAATTTCCGGCGTGCGCGACATGCGCATCAGCGCGTCGCCGCCGATGATGTTCTTTACCGCCGACGTCGCGATCACGGTGCGCGGCCAGAGCGCATTGACCGCCACCTTGCCGCGCAGCTCGCCCGCGAGGCCGAGCACCACGAGGCTCATGCCGAACTTCGCCATCGTGTAGGCGGTGTGGGCAGCAAACCATTTCTCCTTCATGTCGAGCGGCGGCGAGAGCATCAGGATGTGCGCCTTCTCGCGCTTCACGAGATGCGGGATCGCATGTTTGCTCACCATGAAGGTGCCGCGCGTGTTGATCTGGTGCATCAGGTCGAAGCGCTTCATGTCGGTCTGCTGCGAATTGGTGAGCTGGATGGCGCTCGCATTGTTGACAACGATGTCGATGCCGCCGAAATGCGCCGCGGTTTGATCGAGCGCCTGCTTGACGTTGTCCTCGTCGCGCACGTCGACCACCAGCGCCAAAGCCTTGCCGCCGGCCTTCTCGATCTCCTCGGCCGCCGAATGAATGGTCCCGGGGAGCTTCGGATGCGGCGTTTCGGTCTTGGCCGCGACCGCCACGTTGGCGCCGTCGCGCGCGGCGCGCAGCGCGATCGCAAGCCCGATGCCGCGCGAGGCCCCGGTGATGAACAGCGTCTTGCCCTTGAGCGACATGCGATCCTCCCGGCATTCGTGCAAACGGCGCTTGCGGCGCGCGGCTCGCAAAGTGGGTCCAATCTGCCTACATCAACCCTGACAAATCAATCAGGGGCAACCCATGCAGCTCACCGGCATTCATCATTTGACCGCGATCTCGGCCGACGCGCCGGGCAACAAGCGCTTCTACACCGGCACGATGGGCATGCGCATGGTGAAGAAGACCGTCAACCAGGACGACACCAGCGCCTATCACCTGTTCTACGCGGACGCGCTGGCGCGGCCCGGCACCGACCTCACCTTCTTCGATTGGCCAGCGCCGCCCGAACAGAGCGGCACGCATGCGATCGCGCGCACGGCCTTGCGCATCGCGGGGCCGGAGAGCTTCCGGTGGTGGAAGGAGCATTTGAACGAGGCGGGCGTGACGTCCGGCGACATCGCCGAGCGCGATGGGCGCCTGACGCTCGATTTCGAAGATCCGGAAGGCCAGCGGTTGAGCCTGATCGACGACGGGGCCAAGGGCGAGGCCTATCCATGGGAAAAGAGCCCGGTGCCGGCGGCGCATCAGGTGCGCGGGCTTGGGCCGATCACGCTCAGCGTGCCGGAGTTGAAACCGACCGACGCGGTGCTGACCACGCTGATGGGCATGCGCGAGGTGCGCAGCTATCCGCATCCCGAGAACGCGCGGCAAACCGTGCACGTCTACGAGATGGGCGACGGCGGCGCCGGCGCCGAGCTGCACGTCGCGGTGCAGCCGGACCTGCGCGCCGCGAGCCAGGGCGCGGGCGGCGTGCATCACGTGGCCTTCCGCACGCCGGACGCCGAATACGACGGCTGGGCCGAGCGGCTCACCAAGCTGCGCGTGCCGAACAGCGGCAAGGTGGATCGGTTTTGGTTCCGCAGCCTGTATTTCCGCGAGCCGAACGGCATCTTGTTCGAGATCGCCTCCGACGGACCCGGCTTCGGCGTCGACGAGCCGATGGATAAACTCGGCGAAAAGCTGGTGCTGCCGCCGTTCCTGGAAGGGCGCCGCAAGGAGATCGAGAAGGGGCTGAAGGTGATTTGAGGCTCTGCCCTCTCCCGCTTTCCCTCTCCCCGCAAGGCGGGGAGAGGGTGGCGAGACGCGAAGCGTCGAGCCGGGTGAGGGCCCAATTAGTCCGGAATCAGCAGATCGGTCGGTACGCGCAGGACTTCGGCGAGCCGCTTCCACACTGCCGCAGTCCCGCGCCGCGTCCCGTTTTCCAATGCCGAGATCGTGCTCTGACCGATATTGGTTTTGCTCTCGCCGAGATGCATTTGCGTCATTCCGCGCCATTCACGGATGACGCGCAACGGATTCTCTCCGCGCGCGATGGCTTCCGCGACCTCTCCCGGCAATTCGATCTCATCCCCGGCAGCGAACGCGGCATTGCTTCGGGCAATAATTCGCGCAGTCCCCTCGTCCTCGCTCTTCGCGCCCTTCGCCCGTTTGACCAACACCTCGTAGTCGCGGCGCGGCAACACGACGAGTTCACCGCTCTCCGTCTTGATGAATTGTGGCTTCATGTGCTTGTCACTCGTAGATCTCGCGCCGATGTCCAACCGCACGCACCGAAATTGCATCGGCCGTCTCGACGAATACAGCGCGATAGTCGCCGATTCGTAGTCGCGCTCCCGGCTGCCCGGTCAGGGCCTTGACGTCGCCCGCACCGGGTTCGGCATATCGGTGCAGTTTGTCGACTACTCGCTCTCGAATGTTGGCCGGAAGCTTACGAAGCTGTTTCGTCGCGCCGACGGAATAGCTGACAGCCTTCATGTCTTATATTACATTTTGCGATAGGCACAAGGCCGAATATCGCATTACGCGCTACTCCTAGCGCTTCCTGCTCAAAAACGCCGTGAAGGCTGCGCGCGCCTCGGGCGATTGCAGCCGCAGCTTGAACGCGTCCGCCTCGTCGTCCATGCGCCGCACGATCTCGTCCGGCGCGCCCTTCATCAGGCGGCGTGAGATCGCGACACCCTCGGGCGGCAGCGCGGCAATCGCTTGCGCGGCCTTCATCGCCTCGGCTTCGACCTCCTCGGCCGGC
>JAXDOA010000285.1:0-4635 GCA_034669125.1 Hyphomicrobiales bacterium | reverse complement strand
CGGGACTGGCGGTCAGGTCGGGCAATGGAACTGCGACCGGCTGAGCGGCCAAAGCCGGCCGCTCCGAGGGTACAGACTCCCCAGTCAGAACAAGCGCTTCGCTGCGATCTGCCATGATAACCAGAATGACGTTGCGATGGAAACTATCGGGGCCGTATGTCGGTCCGGTGACATGATGCCGCCCGTTTGGGGGCCGGCGTCAAGCTGTCTGGCGCGGTTCCGGCCGCGAAGCTGCGCTATGGTTTCTGTCAGGTAGGGCGGCGTGTTGGGATGGACGTGAGGTTTTCCGGGGGTGCGAAAGGCTATTCCGAGACCGTGATCGCGGCGGCGTGCCTTGGCCTCGTCTGGCTGGGCGATGCGCTGATCTATGTGGTGCTGCCGCTCTATCCGGCCGCGTTCGGCCTAGAGGTCGCGTCGGTCGCGATCCTGCTGTCGGTCAACCGCGTGATCCGTATCGTCGGCTACGGCTGGGTCTCGCCGCTCTCTCGCCGGTTCGGGGCCAACACGCTGACCGCGGCGGCCTGCGCGGCAGGCGCGATCTCGACACTCGCCTACGGGCTGACGACGGGCTTTGCGCTGTTGTTCGTTGCGCGGCTGATGTGGGGCGGCGCCTACGGCGTGATCAATCTGACCAACACGGCCTACGCCTACGGCGACGGGCAGCGCGCCGGCACGCGCATCGGGCTCAATCGTGCGGTCAGCACGCTCGGGCCTGTGCTGGCGCTGGGCCTCGGCGGCTGGCTGGTGACGCTGGTCGGGCCGCAGCACGTGTTCGTCATCTACGGCCTGGTCGGACTCATCGCGGTTCCGCTAGCGCTCACACTGCCGCGCCTGCGTCAGACCGTCGGCGATGTACCGGCGACCGCGAGGGGCCGCTGGACGCCGAGTGCGCTCAATCTCCTGTTCTTCGTCGTTGCGCTCGGGGCGGACGGCGTTTTCACCGCGACGATTTCGACATTGCTGGCCGACATCATTCCGGTCACCTCGGCGTTGATCGGCGCGGGCTTGCTGCTCGCGGCCCAGCGCTTTCTCTCCGTCATCCTCTCCTTCATCAGCGGACCCATCGTCGATCGGCTGAAAGCGCATCGCATGCTCGCGCCATGTGGCGTAGCGATTGCTGTCGGGCTCGGCGCTATTGCGGTGGGGCACGTCTATGCGGGATCCGTGGTGCTGATCGTCGGCCGTGTGATTTTCGCAATCGTCGGATCGATCGTTGCGGCGCAACAGTCCAGCGACCGGATCGGCGCGATCGCCGCTTATGCGACGTGGTCGGATTGCGGGCTCGCGGCCGGCGCCTTCATCGGAATTATGGGCATGGAGTGGCTCGGCTATCCGATAACCTACGCGGTACTTGGCGCCGTGACGGTCGCGACGATCCTCTGGTTCACGCTTTCGAAAGCAGCTCCGCCGCCAGCGCCCGGGTGACGGGCCGCTTCTGCCGCAGCGCTTCGCGGTCGAGCACCTCGACTGCCGCACGGGCGGCCGCGAATGAGCGTTCGATTCGGGTCACTAGATAACCGATCAGGCTCTCGTCCACGGCGAGTTGGCGGTCGGAGAACAATTTCATCAGTATCGCGCGCAACAGAACGTCATCGGGCGCTTCAAGCGCGACCGTCGGCATCTCGCGCAGCCGGGAAGCGAGGTCGGGAAGTCCGATGCTCCAGACGGCCGGTGCGACTCGGGCCGTAATGAGCAGGTAAGCCTCTTCCTGACGCACCAAATTGATAAGATGGAACAACGCGCGCTCGTCCAGCCCGGCGCCCGCATCCTCGACCACCAGCGCGCCGGTCGCGAGCGCGCCCATCAGACCCGTTTCGCCGAGCGCGCGGGCGGACACGCGGCGCGCGCCCGCGATGTCGGCCCAGATCTCCGCGAGGTGGCTTTTGCCGGCACCTTCGGGGCCTATCAGCGCGAGCACGCGATGCGGCCAGTCCGGCCATTGCTCGATCGTTTTGAGCGCGGCCGCGTTCGACACGCCGGCGAGAAAGTCCTCGCGCGCAAAGTTCTCCGCGTGCGGCAGAGCCAGCGCAAGCTGACGCGGTACATTCATGGATACTGTTCGGTCTTGCCGCGGGCAGCCGGTGGCGCGAACCCCACGGGGCCCGAGGCCGGTTCGCCGGTATAGAATGGGCTTGCCAGATAGCGGCGCAAGGCGAAACGGATGAGCACCCCGATGATGGCGGCGAGCGGCACCGCGATCAGCAGGCCGACAAAACCCATGAGATAACCGAACGCGAACAGCGCAAACATCAGCCATACGGGGTGGAGGCCAACGCTCTCGCCGACCAGTTTGGGCGCCAGCACGTATCCTTCGAGGAACTGCCCGACGAAAAAGATCACCAGGACGGCGATGATCGGCGTGTACTCGGGCCAGAACTGCGCGACCGCGACGCCGCCGGCCAGCACCAGCCCGGTCATCGACCCGACATAGGGAATGAACGTGATGATCCCCGACGCAAGCCCGATCAGCAGCCCGAAACTCAGGCCCGTGATGGTCAGCGCCACCGCGTAATAGGATCCGAGGATAAGGCAGACCGCGGTTTGCCCGCGCACGAACCCGGCGATCGCCTCGTTCATTTCGAGCGCAAGCGCCTCCACGGTGGCGCGATGCTGGCGCGGAATCCAGTTGTCGACCGCCGACACCATCCGGTTCCAGTCGTACAGCAGGTAGAATGCGACCACCGGCGTCACGACGACGAGCGAGAAGATCGAGATCAGCGCCTGCCCGCCCGACCAGAGCGACTTCAGGAAGGCGGTTGTCCACCCTGCCCCCTGCTTGACCAGTTCGCTCACCTGCACGTCGGCGACGCCTTCGCCGACGAACTTGCGCAGCCATTCGCGGTTCGGATCCATCGCGACTGCCTGGATGCGCGACACATAGCCGGGCAGCTTTTCGATGAAGGCGCCGAGCTGCGCGGTGAGGATCGGGACGAATAGCAGAACGAGCAGCACAAACAGCAGAACGACCGTCCCGATGATCACCAGCGTGGCGGCGAGCCGGTTGATACCGATGCGCTCCAATCGCGTGGCGAGCGGATCGAGCAGATAGGCGAGCACCATGCCGGCGACGAAGGGCAGCAGGATCTCGCGCAGCACGTAGAGCACCAACACGCCGCCCACGAGCGTCAGTACCCAGAACGTCATCTGGCGCGTGAGCGTCATGTCCGTCGGCCTCGGCGGCGATCCGTTCGCAATCGTAGCATAGGTCACAGCACGGCTTTCGCCAGTGCGCGGCGCATCAGCGCTTGGTCCCGTTCACACCCATGTGGTGGACCCATTCGCGCAGGTAGACCGCGACGGAGGCGAGCGTCAGCGCGGCGACCGCCGTCATGGTCAGGGTCAGCGCCCATCCGGCGTCGAAGCCGAAGCCCAGCGCCGCAAGGACGAGGCCGACCAGCAGGAGTTGCGCAGCCGTATTGGCCTTGGACACCGGGTGCGGCTTCACGCTCACCGGCTTGCCGAGCAGCCACGAGAACAGCACGCCGCCGACGATCAGCAGGTCGCGCGACACGACCAGAATGACCAGCCAGCGCGGCAGCGCATCGACGATCCCGAGCGAGACATAGATCGAGACGATCAGCACCTTGTCGGCGAGCGGATCGAGATAGGCGCCAAGCTCGCTCGCCATGCCGAAGCGCTTGGCCAGGAAGCCGTCGACAGCATCGCTCACACCCGCGGCGGCAAACAGCAGGAAGGCGAACAACATCTGGTTCGACGCAATCGCCCATACCACGACGGGCACGAGCAGGATGCGCGCCAGCGTAATCAGATTGGGAATACTCAAACGTCCGACCCCGGCAACAAGTCCAACTGGAGATAAACCGCGCGGGGCGCCTTGCCAAGGACCGCTGCGGCGGCAAGCCAGCGCGGCTGCGGACAACTGGCTAGTGCCCCGAACCCGAAGTTCGCACAGAGCCCGCCGCAGAGTGATTGCGAACTTCGGGTTCAAAGGGGCACTAGAATCCTTAATTTGCTGGTGTCCCTTTGATTCCGAAGTTCGTAAAGAGTTGGCGGCGAGCGATGACGAACTTCGGAATCGGGACACCAGCGGGCATTGCGTGGGCCCGCTTTCCCACGTAGGGCAACCGCATGAACGAGAAGCGCAACGGCCTCACCTATGCGCAGGCCGGCGTCGATATCGACGCCGGGAACGCGCTCGTCGAGCGCATCAAGCCGCTGGCCAGGTCCACGCGCAGGCCGGGCGCGGAGGCTTCGCTGGGCGGGTTCGGCGCCCTCTTCGACCTCAGGGCCGCGGGCTATGACGACCCGCTGCTGGTCACCACCACCGACGGGGTCGGCACCAAGCTGAAGGTCGCCATCGAAACCGGCATCCACGACACGGTCGGCATCGACCTCGTCGCCATGTGCGTCAACGACCTCCTGGCCCAGGGCGCCGAGCCCCTGATGTTCCTGGACTACTTCGCGACCGGCAAGCTGGACGTGGAGGCGGCCGCGACGGTCGTGAGCGGGATCGCCGAAGGCTGCCGGCAAGCCGGCTGCGCCCTGGTCGGCGGCGAGACGGCCGAGATGCCGGGGATGTACGCCGACGGCGATTACGACATGGCGGGCTTCTGCGTGGGGGCCGTCGACCGCGACAAGGTGCTGCCGCGGATGGGCGACCAGAAGGCCGGCGAC
>JAXDOA010000284.1:0-4728 GCA_034669125.1 Hyphomicrobiales bacterium | reverse complement strand
TATCGTATATACATTTAATCGGCCCGCGTGATGAAGATCACCTACGATACCGCCAAGCGCGACTGGACCTTGCGCGAGCGCAGGCTCGACTTCGAGCATGCCGCGCAGGGTGTTCGCCGGACCGACGATCGACATCCCGGATCTGCGCCGCGACTACGGCGAACGACGGATCAATTCGGTCGGCCACCTAAACGGCCGCATGATGATCGTGTGCTGGACACCGCGCGGCGAGGCGCGGCACGTGATGTCGATGAGGAAAGCCAATGAGCGGGAAAAAGCGCGCTATCGAGGCCGACTGGGCGAAGATTGATGCCTATGTGCTCGGCCCGAAGGACTATGAGGAAATTCCGGAGCTGACCGAGGAGGATTTTGCGCGCGGCGTCCTGCACATCGGCGGCGTGCCGGTGACGCGCGGGCGGCCGAAGTCGGCGCGCCCGAAGCAGCCGGTGAGCCTGCGGCTCGACCCTGAGGTGATCGCGCATTTCCGCCGCACCGGGCGCGGCTGGCAGAGCCGCATCAACAGCGCGCTGCGCAAGGCCGCCAAGCTGCCCGTGGAGAAGAAGAGGAAGGCGTGAGGAGGCGCTCAGCCGCGTAGCCCGGATGGAGCGCAGCGAAATCCGGGGCCGGTGTATCCAGCAAGCAAGACGTGGATGGCTGGGCATAAGGGCGGTTACGCCCGTCTTCGACGGGCTACGCCCGGCCATGACGGAGCCCGTAGACAGCACTCATGGCGCATGGACGCCGAATTGTGGCCCCGCTGTGCCGGTGGTCACCACCTTGTGCGCATCGTTCACTTCCGCGTATGCGCCGCAAAAAATCCGAAAACCGGCATCGTAATCGAGGCGGCGGAAGGCGCAGCGGAGAAGCCGATGGATGAGATTCTCCAGTTCATGCAGGATTGGGCGTTCGATCCCGATGCCGTGCAGGCCGTCATGCTCGCCTTCATCATGGCGTGCCACGAACTCAACGCCACCCAGACGTCCTCCGTCATCAAGACCATGATCGCGCGGCGCATCATCGCCCACGCGCAGCGCGGCGAGCGCAGCGTCGAGCGGCTGTGCCGCCGCACGGTCGACGAAGTGCTGCCGAAGCGGCGGCAAGCGTAGGGCGGTCTTGCGATGGATTGCCGGGTCTCGGCGCGGAGCGCCGGCCCGGCAGTGACGAGCCTACTGCCACTTGTTGATGCTGGCGTCCTTGCCGTCGACCTGGATCGTCGCCTGCTTCGCGCCCGACTTCACCCAGGTTTCGCAGATTTCCTCCGGCTGGATCGGCGCGAGCGTGCGGCACACTTGCGCGCCCTTGAGCTTCCACACGCCAGTCACCGGGATCGCCTTGTCGCCGGCCGGCGTCAGCGCGCCCGAAAGCTTGCCGTCGGGGCCAAGCGTGATGCGCGCCGTGAAGGTCTTGCCGCCGTCGAGATCGGAAGAGGCGACAACCAGCCCCTTCGCTAGCAGTGCCTGCATCTCGGCTGCCGTATAGGGCGCCTGCGCGAACGCGCTGCCGGCGAAAATCATACCCAAAGCAATCAACCCGCTGCGAACCATATTGCCCCCTGTTGTCCACTGTTGCCCGAAACCGCTCGGGTGACACTATCACGCCGAATGAGAGCAGCGTAGGTTCGCGAGCGGCGTGGACGCAAGCGAGCTTCTTCGTGGTTGCGGATTTGAAGGCCTCATTGCCGGGCGTTGCGCTGTGCGTCGCGGTCACGGCGGTCGCGAAGCTCATCGAGCAGGCGGAAGTCGGCTACGCCGGCCACCCGTATCTCGAAGGGCTGGTGGTGGCGATCCTGCTCGGCGTGCTGATCCGCGCGTTCTGGGCGCCGGGGCCGCTGTGGAAGCCGGGCATCGCCTTCAGCGCGAAGACCTTGCTCGAAATCGCCGTGGTGCTGCTCGGGGCTTCACTCAGCGCCGGCCTTCTCGTCGCGCTCGGGCCGTTCCTGCTGGTCGGCATCGCGATCATCGTCGCGGTCGCGATCGTTACGAGCTATTCGATCTGCCGCGCGCTCGGGTTGCCGACGAAAATGTCGGTGCTGGTGGCGTGCGGCAATTCGATCTGCGGCAACTCGGCGATCGCCGCGGTCGCGCCGGTCATCGGGGCCCGGCCGGACGATATCGCGTCGTCGATCGCCTTCACGGCGGTGCTCGGCGTCGTGGTCGTGCTGGTGCTGCCGCTGTTCGTTCCGCTGCTGGATTTGTCGCTGACGCAATACGGCACGCTTGCGGGGCTCACCGTCTACGCGGTGCCGCAGGTGCTCGCCGCGACGCTGCCGATCGGCGAACTGAGCAACCAGGTCGGCACCGTGGTGAAGCTGGTGCGCGTGCTGATGCTCGGCCCGGTCGTGCTCGCCCTCGCGCTGGTGGCGGGGCGGATGCGCAGTGCCTCCGACCCGGCAAACGAGCGGCGCTGGCCGCCGTTCAGCGAACTGGTGCCGTGGTTCATCGTCGGATTTCTGTTGTTCATGCTCGCGCGCTCGCTCGGCTTCATCCCGCAGGATCTGCTGCGGCCGCTGCGAACGATCGCGGCCGTGCTGACCACGATCGCGATGGCGGCGCTCGGCCTCGGCGTCGATGTGCGCGTGGTGGCGAAAGCGGGCCTGCGCGTCGCGAGCGCCGTGACGCTCTCGCTCGTCGTGCTCGGGCTGATCAGTTTCGCGCTGATAAGGCTTGCGGGTGTGCCGTAGGCCGCGTCACACAGCGAAAATCCGGCCCCAGCCCTTCACGCGCCTGGTATCCACCCCGGCGAGCCTCAAACTCTTCCACACCGTGGTCGAGACGGTGTCGTAGACCGGGATGCCGTGCGCGGCCTCCAGTTCGTCGGCCAGCGGCGCGCCGCGCATATTGGTGCAGATGATTGAGATGGCTTCCGGCTTGGCTGCGGCCACGTCGCGCGTCATGGCTCGCATTTGGTCCGCCCTGACGGTCGAGAACGAGAAATTGTCCTGCATCCCGAGATGGCGGTCGGCCGCGACCGCGTAGCCGGCTTTCTCGTAATTCGCATTGATGCGCGCCTGCACGTCGTCGAGATAGGGCGTGACGAAGCCGAGGCGCTTGGCGCCGGTGATCTGCAAAATCTCGTTCAGCGCCAGCATCGCGGTGCAGGCCGGAATGCCGGTCGCCTGGGTGATGCGCTCGCACAATTGCACGTCGCGCTCGAAGCCGAGCCAGCCGGACGAGGTGCCGTTCCACGCGATCACGTTGACCTTGGCGTGGGCGAGCAGCTCGGCTGCGCGCAGGATCTCCGAATCGTCGAACTGCGCCAGCGCCGGCCCGGACAGCGCGATCTCGGTCACCTTGAAGCGCGAGAAATGCGCCGTCACCTCCGGCAGGCCGGCCAGCATCGCGGTCGTGACCGGCTCCAGGATCGTGTTCGACGAGGGCGTGAGCATCCCGAGAAACACCCGTGCCGGACTTTCCGCCATTGCCATCTCTCCGATTGCGCCCGATGCTGTCGCAATAGCAGACGCGAGCCCCATGCGCCTCAATATCGTCAATCCCAACACCACCGCGGCGATGACCCGCACCATCGCGGCGGCCGCGGCAAAAGTGGCGCGGCCCGGCACGGCGATCCGCGCGGTAGAATCCGCGTTCGGCCCGGCCTCGATCGAGGGCGCCTATGACGACGCCTTCGCGGTGCCGGGACTGGTCCAGCGCATCGCCGAAGGTGAGGCCGAGGGCGCCGACGCGCATGTGATCGCGTGCTTCGACGACACCGGGCTCGATGCGGCGCGCGCGCTTAGCCGTGCGCCCGTGGTCGGCATCGGCGAGGCCGGATTTCATCTTGCCAGCCTGCTGGCGCACCGGTTCGCCGTGGTGACGACGCTGTCGCGATCCGTGCCGGTGCTGGAGAACAATCTGTTGCGCTACGGGCTCGACCGCCGCTGTGTGCGCGTGCGCGCGACCGATGTGCCGGTGCTCGAATTGGACAACCCGGCCTCGAACGCGCGCGCCAAGGTGGCCGGTGAAATCCGCCGCGCGCTCGACGACGATGGCGCGGAGGCGATCGTGCTCGGCTGCGCCGGCATGGCGGATCTCGCGGCATCGCTCTCGGAAGAATTCGGCGTGCCGGTGATCGACGGCGTCGCGGCGGCGGTGACGCTGGCCGAAGGGCTGGCGGCGATCGGGCTGAAAACCTCCAAGCGCGGGGGTTATGCGCGGCCGCTGGCGAAGAACTACTCGGGAATTTTCGCGCCGTTTTCGCCGAAGGCTTAACGCGCGCGCCGCAGATCGAGCGTCGTCGGATATTCGGCTGCGCCTTCTTCCTCCGGCACCTCGACGACACCGGGTGTGTGGCCGAAATCCTGGAAGCGCGCGAGGCTCCGTGCCTCGGCCTCGCCGGCATTCACCGGAAATGCGTCGTAACCGATCCCGCCTGGATGCACCGCGTGATAGACGCAGCCGCCGAGCGAGCGCTTGCTCCAGGTGTCGATGATGTCGAAGGTGAGCGGCGCGTTGACCGGCAGCGTCGGATGCAGCGACACGGGGAGCATCGCGGCCTTGAAGCGCACGCCCGCGACGAATTCGCCCGAGCGCCCCGTGGAGGCGAGCGGCACGCGACGGCCGTTGCACGCGATCGCGTGGCGCGCCGGATTGAGCCCCTCGGCCCTGACCTGGAGACGCTCGACGGAGGAATCCGCCGGCCGCGAGGTCGCGCCGCTTGACGTTTCCTCTCCCAGCACATGCCACGGTTCCAGCGCGTGCCGCAGTTCCAACCGCACGCCGCCATGCTCCA
>JAXDOA010000283.1:0-9277 GCA_034669125.1 Hyphomicrobiales bacterium | reverse complement strand
TGAAGGGCGGCGACCGGCTGCGCCCGACCTCTGAGGCGACCACGGTGCGGCTGAAAGACGGCAAGGCGCAGGTGCTCGATGGCCCTTACGCCGACACCAAGGAACAGCTCGCCGGCTACTACCTGATCGACGTGCCCGATCTCGACGCCGCGCTGTCCTGGGCCGCGAAATGCCCCGGCGCTGCGACCGGCACCATGGAGGTCCGGCCGATCTGGCAGATGCAGATGGCCAACGCGTGACGGCCAAGCCGCATGACTGAAGCGTTGCGCGCGCGCGAAGCGGCCGAGGCCGTCGCGCGCCGCAGCTACGGCAAGCTGGTTGCCTATCTTTCGGCGCGCACGCGCGACGTTGCGGCCGCCGAGGATGCGCTGGCGGAGTCATTCGCGGCCGCGCTCGCGGATTGGCCAAGCGGCATTCCGGACAATCCTGAGGCCTGGCTCGTCACCGTCGCGCGCCGCAAGGCGATCGATGCGGTGCGGCGGCGGCAGAGCGGCGAAGAGAACGCCGCGCAGGTGCGCCTGATGACCGAGGAACTGGAAGCCGCCGAGGCAAGCGACATTCCGGATCAGCGGCTCGCGTTGATGTTTGCCTGCGCGCATCCGGCGATCGATGCCGGCATCCGCGCGCCGCTGATCCTGCAGACGATCCTCGGCTTCGACGCCGCGACCATAGCGTCGGCATTTCTCGTGGCGCCCGCCACGATGGGCCAGCGGCTTTCGCGCGCCAAGAACAAGATCCGGCAGGCGGGCGTGCCGTTTCGCGTGCCGGAGCGCGTTGAGCTTGCCGAGCGTCTCGACGCGGTGCTTGCGGCGATCTACGCGGCGTTCGCCGAAGGCTGGACCGATCCGGCCGGCACCGAGACGCGGCGACGCAATCTCGCCGAGGAGGGGATCTGGCTCGGGCGGCTTGTGGTTTCGCTGATGCCGGAGGAGCCCGAAGCGCTCGGGCTGCTCGCGCTGATGCTGTTCGCCGAAGCGCGGCGTGGCGCGCGGCGAAATGCCGAGGGCGACTACGTGCCGCTCGCCGAACAGGACACTGCCGCCTGGGACGCAGACCTGATCGATGAAGCCGAAGCGCTGCTGCGCGGCGCGAGCCGCATGGGCGAGATCGGTCGCTATCAGCTCGAAGCCGCGGTGCAGTCCGCGCATGTGGTCCGCAGGCTAACCGGTGCTGCCGATTGGGAGGCAATCGAAAAACTTTACGGAGCGCTGCTCGCGCTGACCGGCTCACCGGTGGTGGCGATCAACCGCGCGGTCGCGGTCGCCGAAACGCAAGGACCCGCGGCGGGCCTTGCGGCGCTCGACGCGCTGGCCGACGATGCGCGGCTCGCCGACTATCAACCCTATTGGGCGGCGCGCGCTGGCTTGCTGGCGCGGATGGGTGACGCCGCAGCGGCCGCGAGCGCCTACGAGCGCGCGATCGGTCTCGAAAGCGATCCAGCCGTCCGCCGTTTCCTGCAAGCGCGCCGCGCGTCGTTGGAAAACTGAAATGCCTGTTACCATCGAACGCGTCGAAACCATTGCGTTGCGCATCCCGTACGATCATTGGGCGCCGAAGCCGAAGTTCGGCGGCATCGCGCGCGAGACGATGGATTGCCTGCTCGTGCGCGTCACCGCGAGCAACGGCCTGGTCGGCTGGGGCGAAGCCTTCTGGGGCGGATGGCAGGCGTCGCAAGCCGCGATCGAGCACTGGGTCGCGCCGCTCGCCGTCGGGCAGGACGTGACCGACCGCACGATCTTCGCACGCTTCGAGCGTGCGCTGCACAACTTCGGCCGCTCCGGACCGTACATCTACGCGCTCGCCGGCCTCGACATCGCGCTGTGGGATTTGCGCGGCAAACTCGAAGGCGTGCCGGTGCATAAGCTGCTAGGGGCCAAGAAGCGCGACCGTGTCGAGGTCTACGCCTCGCTCATCGCCTATGGCGGCAACATCGAGCACGTCAAGCGCAACACGGCGCGCGCGCTGGAGCGCGGCTACCGCCAGATCAAGCTGCACGAGAAGACCACCGAGGCCGTGGCGGCAACCCGCGAGACGACCGGCCCCGGCATTCCGATCATGGTCGACGTGAATTGCGCTTGGGCACCGGATGCCGCCTACGATGCCGTGATGGCGATGAAGCCGTACGATCCGCTCTGGGTCGAGGAGCCGATCTGGCCCGCCGAAGACGTCGATGCGCTGGGCAAGCTGCGCAAGGCGACCGGCGTCCCGCTCGCGGCCGGCGACAATGCAAACGGGGGCGCTGGAATTCGTCCGGCTGGCCGCGGCCGGCATCGACTATCTGCAGCCGAGCGCTACGAAGAACGGCCTGACGGCGCAATGGGACATCTGCCGCACGGCCGAAGCGAGCGGCGCGACGTGCGTCCCGCACGCGCCGTATTTCGGTCCGGGCTATCTCGCGACGCTGCACATCCTCGCCGCGAAGGAGAAAGAGGTCGCGCTGGAGCGCTTCTTCTGCGATCTCGGCCACGTGCCATATGCGGCAAGTGTGCCCATCAAGGACGGCTGGGTGACCATCCCCGACATGCCGGGGCTTGGACCTGAGCCGGACGATGCGCTAATGCGCTATAGGGCGTAACCATTCTCAACGAACGTCAAAGCAAAGTCAGGGAGCCAACCAATGAGCGTCGTACGTCACGATACCGGCCCGCGCATGAGCCAGGTCGTCATCCACGGCAACACCGTTTATCTGGCCGGCGTGGTGGCGCGGAACGCGTCGGGCAAGAGCATGACCGAACAGACGCAGGATGTTCTCAAATCCATCGACGGCTATCTGGCGCAAGCGGGCACCGACAAGTCGAAGCTCCTGTCGGCCAATATCTGGATCACCGACATGGCGAAGTTCGCCGAGATGAACGCCGTGTGGGATGCCTGGGTGTCGCCCGGCAACACGCCCGCGCGCGCGACCGTCGAGGCAAAGCTCGCCGCGCCCGGCTATCACGTCGAGATCATGGTGGTGGCGGCGAAGTAGACCGGCTGCTCGTCCTCATTTGAAGATCGCGGCCAGCATCGCGGCGAGGCGAAATCCGGCCTTGGCGAGTGTTTGGTCGCGGTCTCCTAGCGCGGCCGCATCGCGCGGCTGTCGTATTCGGCCGGGTCCATGGCCCAGAGCGCGGCGTCGTAGCCGTTGGCGTAATTCTGGTTGGTGGTCGCCGGATTGCGGTTGACGAGCGGGCGCAGATACATCGGATGCGTGACGCTGCGCACCTCGTGCTCGACCGACCACAGGACCTTGCCGGTGTCGAGGTCGATGATGTCCTGGAAGCGGTATTGATACTGGTTGTCTTCGACCGAGATCAGGCCGCGCTCCTTCAGCTTGCCGTATGGTCCTGAGAAATTGGCGATGTACATCTGCACGTGATGGCCGTCGAATTCGGGCTGCGGCGCGTCGGTCTCGCGGAATTGCAGATGCTGGTCCTTGCCCATCAGGGTGCGCGCGAGCGTGCCGTCGCCGTTTTGCACCTGCGCGGGCGTTCCGAAGACCGCGGGATAAAAATCGGCGATGCGTTTCGCGGTGCCGACCGGCACGTCGAATTCCACGTAGGGAATTCCGAGCGAGATGCGCCCGAAGCGCGCCGCATCCGGCTCATAGCAGCGCATGCGATTGCCCCACGGGCACGTCGCCTCGACGTAGTCGTTGTGCTCGGAAAATCCGAACTTGGTGCCGTCGAGCTTCGGCTTCACACGCGTCAGCCGGTCGAGCAGCGCCGCGCGGCCCTCGATCACCAGCCCGGTATGGCCGCGCACGACCTGCGGCTTCCCGCTCGGCAAATGGAATTGGCTGCGCCCGACATTGATCCACATGTTGGTGTCGGACACCATCAGGTAGGGATCGCGCGTCAGTCCGAGGCCGGCCGCGTAGAACAGCTGTGCCAGCCGCTGGTCCGGCACCTGCACGTTGACGTGTTCGAGATGGATCGAGTTGCCGAGGTCTTCCGCCGAACGGTCGAATTGCATGATTGCGTCTCACAGGTGTTGCAGGTGGACACAATACCATGCCCGCGCGCGCTTCCAATCTCCGGTGCCGCAGGAGAGATTAATCCGAGAATTGTACCGGCGTCTGGGGCCTGCGATCGACCGAGAACGAGAACACATCGGGCCGCGAATAATGGCCGCACACATCGAGCGAGCGGCGCGCGCGCCGCGCGGCTTCGCGGTCGATGTCGGCGTAGAGAACGCCCTTCTCCCTCTTGAGCGGGCCGGCCGCGACCGCACCCATCGGCTTCACCACGACCGCGTCGCCATCATTGATCCATTCGTCCGGCGTGAACAGTTTGTCGCGATCGGGGAAATCCGCCGGGATGTCGTTGCCCTGCAGCGCGGTCGCGGTGCCGATCACCCAGCAGCCGGCCTCCTTGGCGATGTGGCGCATGGTGGCAAGCCAGCTTTCGCCGGTATCCCAGGTCGGCGCGACGTAGATGTCGATGTCCTGCGCATAGAGCGCGTAGCGTGCAAGCGGCATGTAGTTTTCCCAGCAGATCAGCGATCCGATCCTCCCCACCGGTGTGTCGACCACCTTGAGACCGGACGCGTCGCCCATGCCCCAGACCATGCGCTCCGGATTTGTCGGCATCAGCTTGCGGTGGCGATTGAGCAGCGTGCCGTCAGGACCAATGACGACGACCGTGTTGAATAGTGTCGTGCCGCTGAATTGGCTGTCCAGTTCGTGCATGCCGATAACGACGGTTACGGCGTGCCGGGCTGCCGCATCCTGGATCGGCTGCAAATCGCCGCGCGCAAGGTCGACGGCGTTTTCGCGCAGCCGCGCATGGATTTCGCCCGAAAGCGCCATGTCGCCGCCCGGCCGCAGGCGCCAGATCCACGTCGGATAACCGGGGACATACGCCTCGGGAAATACCAGCAGCGTTGCGCCGTTGCGCGCCGCTTCGTCGATCGATGCCAGCGCGGTCTCGATCGTCTTCGCGCGGTCCAGCAGAACCGGCGGCTTTTGAATGACGGCGACTTTGGCCATGAGGCCCTCCGAAGACAGAGAGCACCGTATTGCAGCGTTTGCATTCGCGCTAGGCGGCCAGCATCTCGGTGCGATCAAGCGATAGTGACATCGCGACGCACCTATCCTCGTCGTAGTCTTGGCTCCAGCCGGGCCAACACCGGCGCATACGGGGAGGAAACGATGTCTGGCCACTCACGCCGTGAATTTCTTCGCAGCACCGGCTCGCTCGCGCTGGCTGCCGCGAGCGCGCCCGCATTCGCCGCCATGGGGCCGAACGACAAGTTCGATCTCGTGATCAAGGGCGGCGATGTGCTCGACCCGAGCCAGAACCTGCGCGGCAAGCGCGACATCGGTATCCGCTATGGCATGATCGAGGCGGTCGAGGCCGATATTCCGGCGGCGCGCGCCGAGCGCGTGCTCAGCGTCGACGGCAAGCTGGTCACGCCCGGCCTGGTCGATCTGCACAGCCACGTGTTTCCGTACGGCTCCGCGATCGGCATTCCGGCCGACGAGCTGGTCGCGCATCAATGCACGACGACCTGCGTGTCCGGCGGCGATGCCGGCGCGAACAATTTCGCGGCGTTTCCGCCGCCACATCGTGGCGCAGACCCGCACGCGGCTCTATGCCTTCATCCACATCGCCAACACCGGGCTGACGCCGTTCCCGGTCGCCGAGCTCTACAACATCGATGTCGCGCAGGTTGACGCGTGCGCCAGGGCGATCGGCGAGAATGCCGACATCGCGCTCGGCGCCAAAGTGCGGATGTCCGAGAACGTGATCGCCAAGCACGGCCTTGAGCCGCTCAAGCGCGCGATCCTGGCCTGCGAGAAGTCGGGCACCAACGGAAAGATCATGTGCCACATCGGCGGCGTCGAGACGGCGCAACTGATGTCGCAGATCCTCGACACGCTGCGGCCGGGCGATGTGCTCACCCACGCGTATTCGGGCGCGCCCAATATCGCGGGAGCCTTCACCAACATCGTGCAGGATGGAAAGCTGCTGCCCGCAGCGCTCGAGGCCAAGCGTCGCGGCGTGATCTTCGATGTCGGTCACGGTGGCGGCAGCTACGACTTCACGGTGTGCGATGCGGCCATGCAACAGGGCGCCGGGCCAGACACCATCTCGTCCGACATCCACGTCTTCTCCGGCAACTCGCCCGGCATGCCCTATCTCACCTGGGTGATGAGCAAGTTCCTCACCTTCGGCTTCACGCTCGAGCAGGTCGTCACCATGGCGACGACCGCGCCCGCCAAGGTAATCAACCGGATGCCGAAGCTCGGCACCTTGCAGGTCGGCGCACCGGGCGACGTCGCGATCATGGAGCTGGTCGAGGGGCCGGTGTCGTTCGTCGACACGCGCAACAACAAGCGCGACGGCAAGGCGTACTTGAAGCCGGTGCAGACCGTGACGGGCGGGGTGCCGTTCGGCCGGCCGTACAATTCACCGTTCGCGGTGCGGTGAGGCAAACGATGTTTCTGCCCGATCACTTCCGCGTCGAGGATATCGCCGAGATGCACGCGCTGATGCGTGCGCGGCCCTTCGCGGCGCTGGTATCGACGACGCAGGCCGGTCTCTACGGGACGCACCTGCCGACCGTGCTCAAGGACGAGGGGACGTTCGGCACCATCGAGTGCCATCTCTCGCGTGCCAACCCGCACTGGAAGGACCTCGCCGAAGGCGGCGAGGCGATGATGATCTTCCAGGGACCGGACGGCTACATCACGCCGAACTGGTACGCGACCAAAGCCGCGACCGGAAAGGCGGTGCCAACCTGGAACTACGCGATCGTGCACGCCTACGGCCGCCCCGCGGTCATGAAGGAGAAGGACTGGCTGCTCCGACACGTCACGGAGCTCTCCGACCAGCAGGAGCGCAGCGAGGCGCATCCGTGGAAGGTGTCGGATGCGCCCGCGAGCTACGTCGACGTGATGCTGCGCGGCATCATCGGTTTTCGTTTCGAGATCACGCGCCTCGAAGGCAAGTGGAAGATGAGCCAGAACCGCGAGCCGCAGGATCGTGTGCGCGTTGTCGAAGGCCTGAAGGCGCGCGCGACCGGCGACGACCTCGAAATTGCCGATGTGGTCGCGGGCAAAATGACGACGGTCAAGTAGCGCGCCGTGCTACGGTGCGGCGCCGGGTAACGGCCCTGGGGGATGTCTTCATGCGCATTGTGATAGCGGGCTTGCTCGCATGCCTTGCGGGCGCAATGCCGGTTCAGGCGCAGCAATATCCGGACAAGCCCATCACGATGGTGATCGGCTTGGGCAAAGGCACCACGGCCGAGATCATGGGCGTGGTCGTCGCCGAGGTGCTGTCGAAGAATGTCGGCCAGCCGGTCCAGGTCGAGCTCAAGGTCGGTGAGGGCAGCGGACTTGCGATGGAGCAGGTCGAGAAGGCCGCGCCCGACGGCTACACGATCGGCATGATCACGCAGGGCACGCATGTCTTCAATCTGAGCCTCTACAAGACGCTGCGCTACGACTCGAAGAAGATCGTTCCGGTGACGCCGATCGCGGCCGTCACCAACGTGATGACGATCCACCCCTCAAATCCGGCAAAGACGCCGCTGGAGGTGGTGGCCGCAGCGAAGGCCGCGCCCGGGCAACTGACCTACGCGTCGGGCGGCATCGGGACGTCGCATCACCTCTCCGGCGCGCTGTTCGCCGCGATGACCGGCAGCGACATCAAGCATGTGCCGCATCTTGTTTCGGTCGACGGGATCAAGCGCATCGTCAGCGGCGAGACGACGATGGGCTTCTTCAACATTCCGACCGTGATCGATGAGATCAGGACCGGCAAGCTCAAGGCGCTCGCGGTGACGAGCCTGACGCGCTCGGCGCATCTGCCGGACCTGCCGACCCTCGATGCCAGCGGCATCAAGGGTTTCGACATGGTGACGTGGTTCGGGTTCGGCGTGCCGGCCGGCACGCCGCCGGAGATCATTTCGCGCCTGCGCGACGAATTCGCCAGAGCCGCGGCCGACCCGGCGGTTCAGGCCAAGTTCAAGGACATCGGCCTCGACCCCATCGCGCAGCTGCAGCCGGCCGCATTCGGCAAGATGATCGACGAAGACCTCGCCAAGTGGACGCCGATCATCAAGGCAGCCAGCAAGCCCGATTGAGGCTTGCGCCGCCCGCGTGAGTTACAGCTTGGTCGACGCGCGCGACAGCAGCTTCCAGTCCGCACCCTGCTTCTGCCAGTTCATCAGGATGTGGAGATTGGTGGAGCTTTTCTTGCCGTCGGGGATGGCCTCGGCTTCGCCCAGCCAGTGAAAGCGCACGATTGCGGCGGGGCCGACCACGTGGATCTTGGGATCCTCGTATTTGAGCGACACCCACTTCGACTTTCCGTTGGTGGCGCCGGCGATGAAGGCCGCCTTGTCCTCGACCCGGCCATCGGAGTGGCTGTAGCTGAGTTCCGCCGCGCAGAGCGCGTCGAATGCCTTGGCGTCGGCCGCGACCTGTGCGGCGCGGAATGCCTCGACCTTCTTGGCGACCGCTTCTTGATCTGGCGACTCCGCAAAGGCCGGCGCGATGCCGAGGAGCCCAATGGCGAGGGCCGGTAAAGCCAGCTGACGACGATCGATATTCATCGTTTCCTCCGTTTTTTATCCGTTGCGAGGGCAGTCTTGCAGCCACGCACCTTGTTGTCGAGCGGCCGCCTGGCGCGCGCAAGGCCATGCGTCAATGTCGGATGCAATGTGGATCTTGGGCAAGCGGCGGCTGAAGCCCGTGCAGACTGTGACGGCCGGCGTGCCGTTCGGCCGGCCGTATCGCGGTGCAGTAATGGGCTTCTTCGGCCGAGTACAGCATAGGTGCTGCCAGTGCGATTCATTGTGAAAATCGCGGCTCAAAATTTTCCCGCTGGTTACCATCGCGAATGAGACCGGCGGGGCGTGATCTTTCGGAACTAGCGATTGGTCATCATTTGGCAGCCATTATTTGCCATGTTGCATCGCGTCCGGCCGGAGGCATCATGCGCGCACAAATACTTGTTCTCGGGATAGCCATTCCAATCGCAAGTCTCGTCCTCGCGAACGCGTAACCACGGCAGTCCGCGCCTGTTGACCCCGCTGTGTTGTTCACCCGGACGCTCAGTCCCGGGATGCGGCTGCCTGCCTTTCTCGATCAGATGCGGAACTTTTTTCGCACCGCTGATGCAAATGCAGACGGTGTTGTCTCTGCATCAGATATCGAATGGCTCTCCGCCCATACCGCGATGGGCGCGCGCGCGCAGATCGTCGGCGAGCTCTTGCGGTACGACATTAACGGCGATGGCGTGGTGACGCGCGATGAGATCGTTGAAATCGAAACGCGAAACGCGCG
>JAXDOA010000282.1:0-3851 GCA_034669125.1 Hyphomicrobiales bacterium | reverse complement strand
AGGTGACACGCAACGCGACGTCCGTCAGCCTTCGCCGTCAGTGCCGGCTCCTCGACCTTGCAGCGGTCGAACGCGAACGGGCAGCGCGTGTGGAAGGCGCAGCCTGACGGCGGATTGATCGGCGAGGGCACGTCGCCCTGCAGCACGATGCGCTCGCGCGTCACATGCGGGTCGGGAATGGGCGCCGCCGCCATCAGCGCCTGCGTATAGGGATGCAGCGGCGTATCGAACAGCGCTTCCTTGTCTGCGATCTCGACGATCTTGCCCAGATACATCACGGCGACGCTGTGGCCGATGTGCTCGACCACGCCGAGATCGTGCGAGACGAACAGGTAGGCGAGGCCGAGTTCTTCCTGCAGGTCCATCATCAGGTTGAGCACCTGCGCCTGCACGGACACGTCGAGCGCCGACACGGGTTCGTCCGCGATGATGACCGCAGGGTTGAGCGCGAGCGCGCGCGCGATGCCGAGGCGCTGGCGCTGGCCGCCGGAAAATTCGAACGGATAGCGCTTCATCGCATCGGTGCGCAGGCCGACTTTCTCGAACAGTTCCGCCACGCGCGTCTCGCGCTCGGCCGATGAGATATCGGAGTAGTTCTCCAGCGGCTCGCTGACAATGCGGCCGGCGGCGAGTCGTGGGTTGAGCGACGCGTAGGGGTCCTGGAACACCATCTGCATGCGCTTGCGATGCGGACGCATCTCGCCGATCCCGAGATGGGTGATGTCCTCGCCGTCGAGCTGAATTGTGCCTTCGGTCGGCTCGAGCAGCCGCAGCAGCAGCTTGCCGACCGTCGACTTGCCGCAGCCGGACTCGCCGACGAGACAGAGCGTCTCGCCGGGGTTGATTGCGAAGCTGACGCCGTCCACGGCCTTCACCAGCGCGATGGTGCGCGCGAGCAGCCCGCGCTGCAGCGGGAAGTGCTTCTTGAGGTTCGCGACTTCGACGACCGGCGTCATGCGGCCACCGCCGTGGCGAGCACGCGCTCGGCTTCGTGGCATGCGACCACGTGACCGTCGTCGACCAGACGCAACGCCGGTGTTTCGACGCGGCAGCGCTCAACGGCGTAAGCGCAGCGCGGCGCAAACGCGCAACCTTCGATCGGCTCGCGCAGCGAGGGCACAATGCCGGGAATTTCGGCAAGGCGGCGCTTGCGCGTCTTGCCGCGCAGGCGCGGGATCGAGGCCATCAGGCCGCGCGTGTAGGGATGCGCGGGGCGGTCGAACAACTCGGTGGTCGCGGCTTCCTCGATCTTGCGCCCCGCATACATCACGATCACGCGCCGGCATGTCTCGGCCACGATGCCGAGATTGTGCGTGATCAGGATCACGGCGGCGCCGGTGCGTTCCTTCAGCTCCAGCATCAGGTCGAGGATCTGCGCCTGTATGGTGACGTCGAGCGCGGTGGTTGGCTCGTCGGCGATCAACAGGGTCGGATTGCAGGCAAGCGCAGTCGCGATCATCACCCGCTGGCGCATGCCGCCGGAGAACTGATGCGGATAATCATTGAGGCGGCGCTCGGCGTCGGGAATTTTCACCAGCCGCAGCATCTCGGCGGCGCGCACGGACGCCGCGCTCGCGCTCGCGCCGGTATGGATGCGCACGGACTCGGCGATCTGGTGGCCGACGGTCAGCACCGGATTGAGGCTGGTCATCGGCTCCTGGAAGATCATCGCCAGCCGATTGCCGCGCAGCTTGCGCATCTCGCTTTCGTCGAGTTGCACGAGATCGCGGTTCTCGAACGTCACGCTGCCTTCGACGGTGCGCGCGAGGCGAGGCGGTAAGAGGCGCATGACCGAGAGCGCGGTGACGCTCTTGCCGCAGCCGGACTCGCCGACAATGCCGAGCGTCTCGCTGGGGAACACATCGAACGACACGCCATCGACCGCGCGCGTGATGCCATCGACGGTGAAGAAATGAGTCTTGAGATCGCGGACCGCGAGGAGGGGGGTCACATCCGCCTCGCGAGGCGCGGGTCGAGCCGGTCGCGCAGTCCATCCCCGAGCAGGTTCACGGCGAGCACGACCATCGCGAGCGCGATGCCGGGGCAGAAGATGGTCCACGGCGCGCGCGAGAGGAACAGCCGGCTCTGCGCGATCATGTTGCCCCAGGTCGGGATTTCCGGCGGCGTGCCGGCGCCGAGGAACGAGAGCGCGGCCTCGATCAGGATCGCGGAGGCGCAAATGTAAGTTGCCTGCACGATCAGCGGCGCGATGGTGTTGGGCAGGATATGGCGCAGCAGGATCTTCCAGGTCGGCGTGCCGCCCGCGATCGCGGCCTCCACGTAGGGCGCCTCGCGCACACTCAGCACCACTGCGCGGACGAGCCGCACCACGCGCGGGATTTCCGGAATGGTGATCGCGACGATCACGGCCGTGACGCTGGCGCGCGTGAGCGCCACGAGCGCGATGGCGAGCAGGATGGCCGGGATTGCCATCAGACCGTCCATCAGCCGCATCACCACCGCATCCACTTTTCGGAAATATCCCGACATCAACCCGATGAAGAGGCCGCCCGAAATCGACATCGCGGCGACCGCGATGCCGACGAACAGCGACACGCGCGCGCCATACACCGTGCGGGCGAACACGTCGCGGCCGAGATGGTCGGTGCCGAACCAGTTCTTCTCCGAGGGCGGGCGCAGGCGCAGCGCCGGCTGCATGGTAATTGCATCACCGGCAAACAGCGGCGCCACGATGGCGAGCGTGGCGATGATGGTCAGGATGGTGCCGCCCGCCACGATGGTCGGGTTGCGCCGCACGAAACGGCGAAATTGCGCGCCGCGCGGCTTTGCGGCGATCAGTGGAGGTTCTGCGACCGCGACGCTCAATAGCGGATCCTCGGATCGAGCAGCGTGTAGCTCATGTCGACGAGCAGGTTCACCAGCACGTAGACGCCGGAGAAAATCAGGATCACGCCCTGGATGATCGGATAGTCGCGCTTGGAAATCGCATCGACCACGAGGCGCCCGACGCCCGGAATGTTGAACACGGTCTCGGTGATGACCACGCCGCCGATCAGCAGCGCGACGCCGATGCCGATCACGGTGACGATCGGCACGCCGGCGTTCTTCAACGCGTGCTTGAGCAGCACCGAGCGTGTCGCCACGCCCTTGGCGTTGGCGGTGCGGATGTAGTCCTCGGCCAGCACTTCGAGCATCGAGGTGCGGGTGATGCGCGCGATCAGCGCCACATAGGCAAGGCCAAGCGCGATCGATGGCAGCACCAGCCGTTCGATCCACGGCCCGAAGCCTTGATCGATCGGCGAATAGCCCTGCACCGGGAGCCAGCGCAGGTTGATCGAGAACACGTAGATCAGCATGTAGCCGACCACGAATACCGGGACCGAAAATCCGATCACCGAGAGCACCATCAGCGAGCGGTCGATCCAGGTGCCGACCTTCCAGGCGGCGAGCACGCCGAAGGAGACCGCGAGCGTGACGGCCACGATCAGCGTCGTGAGGGCGAGCGAGAGCGTCGGCTCGATGCGCTGGCTGATGAGCTTGGCGACCGGCTCGTTGGAGAAGATCGAGATGCCGAGATCGCCTTGCACGACCGCCGCGACCCAGCGCAGGAACTGCACCGGCAGCGGATCGTCCAGGCCTAGCTGCTTGCGGATGCCGGCGATCTGCTCGGCGGTGGCGTTGTCGCCCGCGATGATGGCCGCGGGATCGCCCGGCGAGAGATGCAACAGCAGGAATACGAACACCGCCACGATGCCCATCACGAGCACCGTCGAGGCGAGCCGGCGGAGGATGTAGGCAAGCATCAGGTGGCTGGCGCCTTCTCCATATTCCAGAACGGCACCACCTCGGGCATGCCGAGCACGCCGCGCACATTGTTGCGCCAGGCCGAG
>JAXDOA010000281.1:0-7103 GCA_034669125.1 Hyphomicrobiales bacterium | reverse complement strand
GCTTGCGGTGCTCCGCCGGATCAACCGGCAACGCATGGCGAATGTGCTTGGCGCCCTGATGCGTTTCGTTGGGCCGTGGCTCCCGGAGCACAAGATCGGGCGCGAAAACCTGCGCGCAGCCTTCCCGGAGAAATCGACCGAGGAGATCGAAAAGATCCTCGGCGGCGTGTGGGAGAATCTCGGCCGCGTCGCCGCTGAGTTCGCGCATATCGACCGCATCGTCATCCACGATCCCGACCGCCCGGAACGTTCGAACGACCCCGACGTGATGTGCGACGAGACAACCTACGCGCGGCTCAGGCTGCTTGGCGACAGTGCGCGCCCGAATCTGGTTTTCGCCGCGCACCTCGCCAACTGGGAGATTCCCGCGCTCGCGCCGCACTCATTCGGGTTCAAGACGTCGATCCTCTATCGTCGTCCGAACATCGGCGGCGCGAGTGATGCGATCGTGGAGATGCGCGCGCGCTGCATGGGCAACATGGTGGCGTCCGGCCTCGATGCCCCGCTCAAGCTCGGGCGCGCACTGGAAAACGGCGAGAACGTCGCCCTGCTGGTGGATCAGCACACCACGCAGGGCGTCGACGTGATGTTCTTCGGCCGCCGGGCGAAAGCCAATCCGCTCATCGTGCAGCTCGCGCGGCTGACCGGCGCGCCGATCCGCGGCGTACGCGTGGTACGCCAGCCCGATAGCAATCACTTCCGGGCCGAGCTCACCGAAGAGATCGTCCCAGTGCGCGACGCCGACGGCAAGATCGACATTCAGGCGACCGCGCAGGCGATTGCCAGCGTGATCGAAGGCTGGGTGCGCGAGCATCCGGAGCAATGGCTCTGGCTGCATCGCCGGTGGCGGTAGCGCCCCCACCCTACCCTCGCCCGCAAGCGGGGGGGATAAGAGCCTCACCGCCCCGTCTTGATCTTCGTCCACAGCCGGTTCATCAGCCGCTGCGTTTTCTGATCGTGCGACTGGATCGTGTAAAACGTCTTCATCGTCGCTTCGTCGGGATAGATGGTCTTGTCCTCGAGGATCGCCTTGTCGATCAGCGCGCGGCTCGCCGCGTTGCCGCTGGCGTAGGAAATGAAATTGGAATTCTTGGCCGCCACCTCGGGCCGCAGCAGGAAATCGATCAGCGCGTGCGCGTCGGCGACATTCTTCGCATCCTTCGGGATCGCGAGATTGTCGAACCAGAGCTGCGCACCCTCCTTCGGGATCGCGTAGCCGATCTCGACGCCGTTCTTCGCCTCGGCGGCGCGCTTCTGCGCCTGCTTGATGTCGCCGGAATAACCGAGCACGAGACAGATCTCGCCCGATGCGAGCGCATTGAGATACTCGGATGAATGGAATTTTCGCACCGACGGCCGAATTTTCGTCAGCAGGTCCGCGGCCTTTTCCAGATCGGCTTGCTCTTTGGTATTCGGATTGAGCTTCAGGTAGGCGAGCGCCGCCGCGAACACGTCGTCGGCCGCATCGAGCACATGCACGCCGCAATCCTTGAACTTCGCCAGCACCTCCGGCTTGAACACGATATCCCAGCTGTCGATCCTGCCGTCGGCTCCAAGCACTTCGCGCGCTTTCTTGACATTGAAGCCGATGCCGGTTGTGCCCCACATGTAATTGACGGCGTACTGGTTGCCGGGGTCGTAGGCGGCGAGCCGCTTTGAAATCTCGTCCCAGGCATTGCTCAAGTTCGGCAGCTTGCTCTTGTCGAGCTTCTGGAACACGCCCGCTTTGATCTGGCGTTCGAGAAAGTAAGCGGTGGGAACGACCAGATCGTAGCCAGTGCGGCCAGCGAGCAGCTTGGTCTCCAGCATGTCGTTCGAATCGAACGTGTCGTATTTGACCTTGATGCCGGTCTGTTTGGTGAAATCCTCGAGTACGGTCGGGTCGATATAGTCCGACCAGTTGTAGACGTTGACCGTGCGTTCCTTCGTGGGTTGCGCGGCGAGCGGCCCGGCAACAATCAGTAACGCGATTGCGATCAGTATTTTGATTCGGGGCATGTCAGGTCCCGTGCGTTGGTTCCGTTACGCTAGCGGCCGGGTTCCACGGTCGCAACCGTTAACAAAGGCTTGACGCACAGGCCTTCCGGCGCGTTGCGCGGAACTTTTCGTGACAAGAAAAGCACAGCGCCCGCAGCACCGCATCGCCGCAGGAACGCGCCGCATTTTGCTGCGTTGCCGCCGCAATTGGGACGCGAGCGCGCATTACGCACGCCGCCTTCGAGACGTTCCTGTGGGGCGTGACACTCAACTGGAGAACAAGATGCATAAGGGCACGGTGCGTCGTGGTTTGCTTGCCTTGGTGGGGCTGGCGGGCGCGGCGGTTTTTTCAGGCGGCGCACTGGCGGCGGACATGAGCCGGCCGGTGTACAAGGCTCCCCCCGCGGGCGTGATGCCGGCCACGTATGACTGGACCGGATTCTATGTCGGCGGCCACGTCGGCTACGGCTGGGCCGAGAAGGACTGGCGCGATGCGTTCGGGCTGAACGTGTCGAACAAAGCCGACGGCTTCCTCGGCGGCGGACAAGTCGGCTTCAACTATCAGATCGGCATGTTCGTGCTCGGCGCGGAAGGTGACTTCTCGTGGAGCGGCATCAAAGGCGGAACCAACACGGCGGCCATCATCGGAGCGCCGCTCGGCAACACCTTCAACACCGACGTGAACTGGGTCTCCACGCTCACCGGCCGCGCCGGCGTCGCGTTCGATCGCTGGCTCGTGTACGCCAAGGGCGGTGTGGCTTGGGCGAACGACAAGTTCTCCACCAACCGCTACACGGTTCCCGGCAGCGTCGAAGTGACCGACACGCGCATCGGCTGGACCGCGGGTGCGGGCGTCGAGTACGCCTTTGCGCCGGCATGGTCGGCGAAGCTCGAATATAACTACATGGACTTCGGCAACCGGGCGGTCTCGTTCGCGCCCGGCACCTCGACCGACATCGACCAGCAAATTCATGCGGTCAAGTTTGGTGTCAACTACAAGTTCGGATTTCCGGGCGCCGTGCCCGCACGTTACTGAGCACGCACAACTGCCAACTTGAAAGCCCCGGGGCAAACGCCCCGGGGTTTTTGTTTGCGCGCGCGCATGCGCCGTCTATCTTGCGCGCGGGTAGCCGGGGAAACGCATGAATCTCGTGCTTGGAATTTGCGCCGCCGTCGCGGCGCTGGTCGCCATCGGCCTGTTGTGGTGGCGCGGCCGGGTCGGAAAAGAGCTCGCCCTGATGGTCTCGCTCGAGACGAGCGGCGCCGGCACCGTTGCGCAACAGCCGCCCGGTACTGTCGTCGAAGTCAAGGGTACGCTGCGCGTGCGCAGCCCGCTGACGGCGGAATTCTCCGGAAAGCCCTGCGCCTATTTCAAGGCCGAGATCGAGCGTGAAGAGATCTACTACGAGCGCGACTCGCAGGGACGCGATGAGCGCAAGACCCGCACCACCACCGTCTATTCCAATATGAAATACGGCCAGTGCCTGGTCGAGGATCAGACCGGGCGGGTAGGTATCGATTTCGACGGTGCGACCGTCGAGGCGGTTGCGACCGTGAATGAGCCGGCCGCCGCACCCAACAGCGGCAGCGGGATCATCGGCGGCGTGCTCTCGGCGCTGTCCAACTCGAATTCGAGCTTCAGGCGCAAGGAAAGCATCCTCGCCCCCGATATCCCGATCTACGTGCTCGGCGAAGTGCAGCAAGGCGGACTGATCGGCAAGCCTGTCGGCGGATCGAAGAACAAGGTCTTCGTCATCAGTCACAAGTCCGAGGAAGAACGCACCAAGTCCTTGACCAAAACGACACGCTGGCTGCTTGCGATCGCGATCATCCTGTTCGTCGTCGCGGCCGGGCTTGCAGCTCTCGGGATCAAGGAAGGCCCGCAAAAGACGAGCGTGCTGGAGATTACGCAGCGCGCTTGAGCGCACCCGCGAGCCGGTCGAGCGCGGCGTCAAGCGTCGCATCGCGCTTGGCAAAGCAGAAGCGCACCACAGAGCGGATCGGATCGGTCGCATAGAACGCCGAGACCGGGATGGCGGCGACCTTGTGCTCAAGCACGAGACGCTTGCAGAACGTTTCGTCGTCTTCGTTCAGGCCGAGCGAGGCGAGATCGACGTTCACGAAATAGGTCGCCTCCGATTCGATCACCGGGAAGCCGAGCGAGCGCAGACCGCTGGTAAAGCGGTCGCGGCTGCGCTGGAAGTCGCGCCGCATCCCTTCGAAATAATCGTCCGTCTTGCCGAGCCCGTAGCTCACCGCGGTCTGCAGGTTCGGCGGCGTCGTGAAGGTGATGTACTGGTGCGCCTTGGCGAGCACGCGCAGCACGTTCGGCGCGGCGCACACCAACCCAACCTTCCAGCCGGTGAGCGAGAAAATCTTTCCGGCCGAGCCGATCTTGACGCAGCGCTCGCGCATGCCCGGCATGGCGATCAGCGGAATGTGGCGGCGCCCGTCGAACATGACGTGCTCCCACACCTCATCGCACACGGCAATCGCATCGAATTTCTCGCAGTAGCGCGCCAGCAGCTCCAGATCCTCGCGCGGGAACACGGTCGCCGATGGATTGAGCGGATTGTTGAACAGCACCACGCGGGTTTTCGGCGTGAAGGCGCGCGCGAGCTTCTCCTCGTCGAAGCGCCAGTGCGGCGGCTCGAGGCGCACGAAGCGCGGCACACCCCCGGCGCGCTGCACCAGCGGCAGGTACGCGTCGTAGAGCGGCTGGAATAGCACGACCTCGTCGCCCGGCTCGATCAGCGCCATCAGCGCGCCCGCAATTGCCTCCGTGGCGCCCGAGGTGATCATGATCTCGCTGTCGGGATCGAAGTCGAGGTTCTGCCAGTGCTTGTAGTGAACAGACACGGCCTTGCGCAGTTCGGGCAGGCCCATCATCGGCGGATACTGGTTCCAACCATTGACGACGGCTTCGGCGGCTTTCGCCAGCACGTCTTCGGGGAATGGGCCGTCGGGAAAGCCCTGGCCGAGATTGACCGCGTCCTGCTCGCGCGCGAGCCGCGACATCACCTCGAATACCGAGACGGGCAGATTGGCGAACACGGAGTTCATGAATTTCTCAGCGCGTCATGCCGGCCTTGTGCCGGGCATCCCGATAAGGTGAGCGCTATGCCTTCCTAAGCGGGATGGCCGGGTCAAGCCCGGCCATGACGAAGAAATACGCATGCTCACGTTTCCGTCGGCAGGCCGGCTTCTTTCCAGCCCTTGATGCCGCCGGCAAGGTGCGCGTTGTAGGGCAGACCCGCAGTCTGGGCGACGAGCGAAGCAGTCACCGAGCGGTTGCCCGAGCGGCACGCGAACACCAGCCTCTTGCCGCCGGGATCGGGCAGCGCGGATGGGTCGAACTCCGACATCGGCATGTAGACGGCTTCCGGATAGCGCTCGACATCGGTCTCGCTCGGCTCGCGCACGTCGACCAGAAGGATCTTGCCTTCGGTGATGCCCTTGGCGACCTCTTCCGGGTAGAGGTCCTGCACATCGTCGCGACCGAGCGCCATGGCGCTTCTCCCTTACGCGGCAAACATTTCGCGCCGTCCAATATAGCCTGGGCGGCCAAACCGCAACGTTGCGGCGCCACTACACCGCGACCTGCGTCCCGACCTCCACCACGCGGCCGGTCGGTATCTGGAAGAAGTCGGTCGCGTCGTTGGCCGACCGCGCGAGGCCGATGAACAGCCGGTCCTGCCACGCAGGCATGCCGGATTGCGCCGAAGGTTTGAGCGAGCGGCGTGAGAGGAAGAACGACGTCGACATGATGTCGAAGTGCAGGCCCTGTCTGCGCGCAACCGCGAGCGCCTTGGGCACGTTCGGCGATTCCATGAAACCGAAACGCAGTGCCACGCGGGTGAACCGCTCGGAGATCGGCGTGATCTGCACCCGTTCGTCGTCGTCGGTGCGCGGTGTGTCGGCGGTTACGATTGTCAGGATGATGTTCTGGTCGTGCAGAACCTTGTTGTGCTTGAGATTGTGCAGCAGCGAGGCCGGTGCGAAGTCCGGGTCGCTGGTCAGAAACACCGCCGTGCCGGGCACGATATGCGGCGGCTTCTTTTCCAGACTGCGGATCAGCGCGTCGATCGGCACTTCGACGCGGCGGGTTTTCTGAACCAGAATGCGGCTGCCACGCTGCCACGTCAGAATCAGTATCACCATGGCGCAACCGAACAGCAGCGGGGCCCAGGCGCCTTCGAACAGCTTGAGCAGATTGGCGCTCAGAAACGTGGCATCCACGACCACCAGCGGAACGACTAGCAGCGCCGCGCTCCACCATTTCCATTTCCACAGTTTCCAGATGACGATGAAGCCGAGCACGCCGTCGACCACCATCGTGGTCGTCACCGCGATACCGTAGGCGGAGGCGAGGTGGCTGGACGTGCGGAACATCAGCACCAGCAGCAGCACGCCGGCGAGCAGCGCCGTGTTGACGCGCGGGATGTAGATCTGGCCGAAATGCGCCTCGGAGGTGTGCAGGATCGCGAGCCGCGGCAGCAGGCCGAGCTGGATCGCCTGATAGGTGAGCGAGTAGGCACCCGTGATGACCGCCTGGCTCGCGATCACGGTTGCGGCGGTCGCCAGCACCACCATCGGCAATAGGACCATCTCGGGCAGCATCTTGTAGAACGGGTTGGCGATCGCCGATGGATCGCGCAGCACCATGGCGCCCTGCCCGAAATAGTTGAGCAGCAGCGCCGGCAGCACCAGGCCGAACCAGGCGAGCGTGATCGGCTTGCGACCGAAATGCCCGAGATCGGCGTAGAGCGCCTCACCGCCGGTCACCGCGAGAAACACCGCGCCAAGCGTGACCAGCCCGATCCGTCCGTGCTGCGCCAGGAAGTTCACGGCATAATAGGGATTGACCGCCGCGAAGACCTGCCAATCGTCGCTGATATGCAGCAGCCCGGCGAGCGCAATCGCGATGAACCAGATCACCATGATCGGGCCGAAGAAGGCCGCGACACGCGCGGTACCCCGGCGTTGCACGGCGAACAACGCAATCAGAACCGTAATGGCGATCGGAAGGACGTAGTGCTCGGCGGCCGGGATCGCGAGCTTGAGCCCTTCCACGGCGGACAGCACCGAAATCGCCGGCGTGATCACCGAGTCGCCGAGAAACATCG
>JAXDOA010000280.1:0-13721 GCA_034669125.1 Hyphomicrobiales bacterium | reverse complement strand
CCGGTCGAGGCCGCCGCGAAGTGCATCGTGTTGATCGTAAAGATCGGAAAGAAGACGTCGCGCTTTGTCCTCGCTGTTGTGCCGGGCAACGCGCGTGTCGATACCAACAAGATCAAGTCGCTGTTTTCAGGCGCGACTTATGCGGGGTTTGCCGCAACGGACGTTGCCGAGCGGCTTGCCGGCAGCGTTGCGGGCACGGTGCTGCCGTTTGCATTTCATCGGGACTTGATGCTGATCGCCGACCCGTCGATTACACACTTCGAAGAGTTGTTCTTCAACGCCGCCCGTCTCGACAGGTCGATGGCCTTGAGAACTTCGGACTACGTGGCTTTGGCGAAGCCACGGCTTGAGCGGATCGTGTCTACTGAAGCGGCTTACGCGAGGGCCGAAGAGTGACAGATAACGGCATGATCCCCAGACGGGACGATATCCGCGCCGCCCACGCGCGCATCAATCCCCATGTTCGCCGCACGCCGGTGCTCCGCACTGATGCGGCTGATCTCGGCCTGACATTGCGCCACCCCGTCGCCCTCAAGCTGGAGTTTCTGCAGCACACCGGCACGTTCAAACCGCGCGGCGCGTTCAACAATCTTTTGTCGCGCGCCGTGCCGGCAGCGGGCGTTGCGGCGGCCTCCGGCGGCAATCACGGTGCGGCGGTGGCCTACGCAGCGCAGCGGCTCGGCCACAGGGCGACGATCTTTGTGCCCGACGTGTCCTCGCCGGTGAAGATCGCGCGCATCAAGAGCTACGGCGCGGACACGCGGGTCGGCGGCGCGCGCTATGCCGACGCGCTCGATGCCTGCAACGCCTTCATCGCGACGAGCGGCGCGCTGTCCGTGCACGCCTACGACGCGGCGGAGACGGTTGCGGGTCAGGGCTCTGTCGGCCTCGAATGGGAAGAGGACGCGCCCGATCTCGACACCGTGCTGGTCGCGGTCGGCGGCGGCGGGCTGATCGCCGGCATCGCTGCGTGGTACGGCCGGCGCGTCAAGGTCGTTGGCGTCGAGCCGGAAGGGTCGCGCTGCCTGCACGCCTCGCTCGAGGCCGGCCGGCCGGTCGACGTGACGGTCGAGAGCATCGCGGCGGATTCCCTTGGCGCGCGCAACACCGGGCAGCTTGTGTTCGACATCGCGCGGGCGAACGTCGCTCACGTCGCGCTGGTGCCGGACGATGCGATCGTCGCGGCGCAGCGCCTGCTATGGGACCGGCTGCGCGTCGCCACGGAACCGGGCGGCGCCGCCGCGCTCGCCGCGCTGACGAGCGCGCGCTATAAGCCGCGCGCGGACGAGAAGGTCGGCGTGCTGCTGTGCGGCGCGAACGTGGATCTGACGAAACTTGCGGCATTGGGCTCATGAGCTTTCCGGATCGTCTGATCGAGGGTTACCGCAAATTCCTCGCCGGCCGCCTGCCCGAGGAGCAGAACCGCTATCGTGAGCTTGCCGAGCAAGGCCAATCGCCTGCGATCATGGTGATCGGCTGTGCGGACTCGCGCGTCTCACCCGAGGTGATCTTCGATGCGCGGCCGGGCGAGCTGTTCGTGGTGCGCAATGTCGCGAATCTCGTGCCGCCTTATGCGCCGGACGGGCGCGCCCACGGCGTATCGGCCGCGCTCGAGTTCGGCGTCGCGGCGTTGAAGGTGCGGCACATCGTGGTGCTCGGCCATGCGCAGTGCGGCGGCGTGAAGGCCTTCGCCGAGGACGCAGCGCCCCTCTCGCCCGGCGATTTCATCGGCCAGTGGATGTCGCTGATGGCGCCGGCCGTGGAGAAAGTCGGGCCGCGTGGCGATCTCTCCGAGACCGAGTATCTGATCAAGCTCGAACAGGCGAACGTCGTCAACAGCCTCGACAACCTGCTGACGTTTCCGCGCCTGCGCAAACGCGTCGAGCGCGATCAGCTCAGCCTGCACGGGGCCTACTTCGGCGTCGCAAGCGGACGCCTGTCGGTGCGCGATCCGCTCACGGGTGAATTCGCGCCGATCGCGCCGGAGGATTACGCGCGGCTGTTCACGCAGCCAAGGTTTTGATCACGCCGCCTTGCGCTTGGCCTGGATCAGCTTGCGATTGATCAGGCATTCGGCGATCTGCACGGCGTTGAGCGCAGCGCCCTTGCGCAGATTGTCCGACACGATCCACATCACGAGGCCGCTGTCGACCGTGGGGTCTTCGCGGATGCGGCTGATGTAGGTCGCGTCCTCGCCCGCCGCCTCGTAGGGCGTGACGTAGCCCCCGTCTTCGTGCTTGTCGATGACGAGGCAGCCCGGCGCCTTGCGCAGGATCTCGCGCGCCTCGGCGGCCGAGAGCGGTTCCTCGAACTCGATGTTCACGGCCTCCGAATGGCTGACGAACACCGGCACGCGTACGCAGGTGGCGGTGAGCTTGATTTTGGGATCGAGAATCTTCTTGGTCTCGACCACCATCTTCCACTCTTCCTTGGTGTAGCCGTCCTCCATGAAGACGTCGACCTGCGGGATGACGTTAAAGGCGATGCGCTTGGGAAACTTCTTCGCCGAGACCTCATTGAGCTGATAGACCGACTTGGTCTGCGAGAAGAGCTCTTCCATTGCTTCCTTGCCGGCGCCCGACACCGACTGATAGGTCGAGACCACAACGCGCTTGATCTTGGCCTTGTCATGCAGCGGCTTGAGCGCAACGACGAGCTGCGCGGTCGAGCAGTTTGGATTGGCGATGATGTTCTTCTTGGTGTAGCCAGCGACGGCGTCCGCATTCACCTCCGGCACGATCAGCGGGACGTCCGGGTCCATCCGCCAGGCGGACGAGTTGTCGATCACGACCGCGCCGGCGGCCGCGATCTTCGGCGACCATTCCTTCGACACGGTGCCGCCGGCCGACATCAGGCAAATGTCGGTGTCGGAGAAATCGTACTGCTCGAGGGCCTTGACCTTGAGCGTCTTGTCGCCATAGGCGGCCTCTTGGCCGATGCTCTTGCGCGAGGCGAGCGCCACCACCTCGTCGGCAGGGAACTCCCGCTCGGCGAGGATGTTCAGCATCTCGCGGCCCACATTGCCTGTGGCGCCGACGACGGCGACCTTGTAGCCCATGATCTTGTCCTTGCTCTTGAATGGCCTGTTTAGATGCCCTCGCAGGCTGAAAAGTCAATTAAATCCTGCGAATGAGGGCCATTCGAGGCCCTGATGGGCGCCTTCGCCGTAACCCCTCGTTGACCTTTCCGCCGAAAAACGCGCCGTTTGGCGGGGCCTCGAAACCCGCCGCAGAGCGATGCGCGCTAGGAGTAACCTTGAGAAACGGCGTCTGGGGAACGGCGTGCATCCTGTCTTGCGTAGTGCGATCGAGGGAGCGAAGGCGCGGGTTTCGGCCGGCGCCCGCGTGGCGTTCGCGATGCTGGGCATGTTCGCCGTCGAGGTTCGGGCAACCATGGTGCGGCTCTGCCTTTATGGTGCGGCGCTGGGCGCGATGGGACTGGGCGTTGCGGAGGTCGCGTCGCGCGGCAGTGCCGTGGCAGAGGCCGCGCCGGCGCCGGACTGGATCGAAGTGAACAAGCCCTTCCCGGCATTCGCCATGACGATCCCGGAGATCGAGGCTGCGCCGCGCTACGCGATCTGGCGGCACACGAGCGGGGCGGGGCGCAAGGACATTCTCACGTTCGGCGAGCCGGGTGGCGCGACGGCCGTGGTCGAACTCCACCGTCCGGGTTTCGACCATGAAGCCGAAGACATCACCGCGAGCATCCCGGAATTGCGCCTGTCGGGCGGCTCCGCTGCCCCGCGAACGATCGACACCAAATTCGGCGCGGTGCTGGTCGAGCCGTTCACCGACGAGGCGCCGGGCGGGGCGCGCCGCTGCGTGCGCTTTGCCCGCAACTTCGATGAGCCGCGTCTGGAAATCAGTGGCTGGTTCTGCAATTCCGGAGCCGAGCTGGTCGACCGCGGCATGATCGCCTGCGCGCTCGATCGCCTCAGCCTGCTCGCGGCCGGCAGCGAGCCGAAGCTCGCGACGCTGTTCGCGCGTGCCGAGTTGAAACGCAGCTTCTGCGGCCAGCGCAGCGTGTTCCTCGCCGCGACCCCGAAACGCACCGACTGGATCGACGCCACGCGCGATCCGAAACTGCGCCGCACCGCTGAATTCTGATCATTGTTTGCTGAACGGATTCTGCCAGCCGCCGCGGCTCGCCGGTGCGCGGGGCGGATAGGCGGCTTCCAGATAACCGAGCACCACCGCGCGGTCCTTCTCGTCGAGCGGCGGCATGTTGTGGCGGCGGATCATCAAATTGATTGAGTCCTCCCACCCGGCGCGGGAGAGGCCCTGCGCGGCCACCAGCTTGAAGCCGTGGCAGGCCGTGCAGGCGTAGAAGGTCTCGTCGCGGCCGGCGCCCGCGGGGAATTCTTCCGGGCTTTCGTCGCGCGGCGTGAAGGTTTGCGCGAGTGCGGGCGCCCCGAACAGCAAGCCCGCAATCGCGATCGCGAAACGCGTCATCACCCCACCAGCACGGCGATCCGGTGCATCGCATTGCCGCCATAGCCCTGCGGATTCCAGAACCCCGCCTGGTGCGGCTGCATCACGCCCTCGCTGTCGGTCGCGCGCACCCAGATCTCGAAATACCCGTCGCTCGGCAGCTTCACGGTCGCGGTCCAGCGCTGCCAGTCGAACTTGTTTTTCGGCTGCCCGAGGCTCGCCTTCTGCCAGGTCGCGCCGAAATCCGTCGACACATCCACCTGCTTCACCGTGAGATCGCCGGCCCAGGCGGCGCCGCGCAGTTGCAATTCTTTGGTCCCGGCCGCGATCTGGGTGCCGTTCGCCGGCGAGGTGACGATCGAGCGCACCGGCATCGACTCGAGAACCTTGAAGTTCTTCGGGTCGCCCTTCTCGCCGGGGATCATCGGCTTTATCGGCACGCGATAGGAAAACTCCGTCATGCCGGGGCCGTCGTGCTCCTTGTCGATCAGCGTGATCTTGGTCAGCCACTTCTGCGACGCCGAGCCCGCCCAGCCCGGCACGATGAGGCGCACCGGCCCGCCGTGAATGTTCGGCAGCGGCTGCCCGTTCATGCCCCACACGATCAGCGTGTGCTCCTCCATCGCCTTCGGCAGCCGCACGCCGCGCGAGATCGTCGGCTTGGTGGCATCGCCGGAGAGATGCAGGTCGGCGGCGTAGTGCGCGGTGTAGATCGCGGAGGATTTCGGCTTTGCATCCTTCAGCACATCCGCGAGCGCCACACCGGTCCATTCGGCGCAGCCCGCCCCGCCATTGGTCCACTGGTTGCCGCGTGCCGGCGGCGAGAACGCCGAGCGGCCGTTGCCGCCGCATTCCAGCACCATGCGGTAGGTCACGGCTTTGTATTTCTTCTTCAGTTCGCCGAGCGTGATCTCGATTGCGGTTTCGACCGAGCCGTCGATCACGATCTTCCAGGCGTCCGGATCCTTCGCCTCGTCGGGGATCTGTCCGTTGTTGCGGATGTAAAATTTTTCCGTCGGCGTGGTGTCGTCGTCGAGCAAGCTTTCCGGCGTTTCGGCGACGAGCGGGCGGTCGCCGAGCACGACCAGGCCCTCGTTCTTGCCGGGGAATTTCAGGAATTGCGGACCCTTCGGTGCCGCGGGGGCCGCGGGCGCAGCCGCGCCTTGCGCGTTCGCGCCGGGAATTCCGCTTTGCGAGAACGGCATCGCACCCCCAATGATCGCCCCGACTGCGGCGAGCCCGCTGCCCCCGAGAAACCCACGCCGGCTGCGGTCGACCGATGTTACAGGATCGGGCAGCGCCGGGTCATCGCGATACAAATCTTCCGCCGAGCGTCCGGTTTCCCGCGCCATCGTGTTTTCTCCCATATGATCCAGCTTGAGAGAGCATTTTTGCCGGATTCAGCGTCGCCGTGGAATGAATCTATCGTGCGCTGCCACCGCACTCAACCGGCCGCGCCAAAGCGCCCCAGGCACCGCGAAGGCGATCGTCCGATTCAATTGTCAAACAGCCAACGCTCCGCCACCCGCTTGGAGAGGGGGCGGGTCCCCTTTGTCTTTCTCCGTTCCCCCAAAAATCGAGGGGAGCAGAGCGCCGACAGGCGCTGGTGCGGAAGCGCCGCACCCGATGACCCGCCTCGCGGTCGGGTCGATCTCCGAGAACGCTCAGAGATCACCGGCCAGTGACGTAGGCCGGCGCGCCTCTCGGCGCCCTGCTGCGGCGTTCTCACTTCGGCGTCGGGCCGCGCTTTCGTCGATGGTGCAAGTGTGCCCATCGATCGTCAGCCAGCTCCTGGCAGGAGGCCATAGTACCTCCGGGCGGAGCCCCGACGCCGCCCGGGTGCCGGGGTGACGAGCCCCAGCGCGCAGGCGCCGCACAAGCCGAACGCGGTTTCCCGCTTTCGACTCCCGGAAGGCTCGGCCTGATCTCCGGCCACCTTCCGGCTTGCTCCATCAAACCAGCGTCACCGGTTGACGCCCCTCGACGAGCAAGGCGCACGAAGGATAAGGCCGGTTTTCCGGGCGGGGATAACTTCTGCGATCACGAATGTGTGAATGGGGTCCTAGAACGGGGATAAACGTCGCCGCATGACTGAATTTGTTTACAAGTAAACAAGTAGCGTTGCCACCAAATCTAGTATGCGTCATCGTCTCGTCACGCAAGGGGGTGATTCGTATGACGGGACTCACCGACTTTGGAATCGTATGTCGCCGGCACAGGACGCTGGGCGATCTTGTGATGGCCGATCAAGCGAAAGCGCTGGGCTACACCTCAAGCTATATCTCGCAGATCGAGCGTGGCGAACGCGAGATACCGGAGGACTATTCGCTGCGTGTGGCGGAATGGCTCCAACTCAACGAAGCGGAGACAAACGAACTTCTTGAAGCGGCAAGCGCGAGCCGAAAGTCAGTCAAGTTTTTTCCCGCCGACGCCGAGAGAGCGAAGGTTGCCGACCAGTTTGCTAGAGAGTTGAATTCGCTCCCGCCGGAGAAATTGTCACTCCTGAAGCAAATCTTTGAAACGGAGCATACAAAAAAACACAGCGCACAGGAGGTCGAGAGTCTAGCGACCGTTTTGCGTGCGATATTTGATCTGGGGGATCGCGTAAGATTTGACGCGCTTCGCATTATCGAAAACTGGTTATGGCAAGCTGACTCACGTTTTTCACTTCAAATAGCAGGCCCAAGCGATTTGCTCGGTAAGGTCAAGGCATACACCGAGGCCGACAGTGCCAATTCACCGCGAATTTTAGTCTCCGAGCAAACGTATGCCTTTGCCGCTGAACGGCTGCCGGATGCGCAGTACACACTAATCCATGAGTTTGCTCACTTCCTCTTTCATCGAAAGAGGAGGCAAACGCGAGGTAGGTTCTCGAAATATAAGAATATTGAAGCCCACGCAGATTACTTCGCAAGAACCTTCATTCTTCCGGCAGGTATGGTGCGCAAATTTGATGATCCCAACCAGCTAGCGCGCATATGCGGCGTACCTCTGTGGCTCGCGAAGAAGCGGATGGGCGAACTCGGACTATGGCCGAAATTTGATCCTGACGTTGCCAAAAAGTTTCAAGAGCTGAGCGCAGAACTAGGAGCTAACGCGTCCAAACAGTCCTGCCATCAGGTCATCTCGGGCCGTATCGAACCACTGCCTCATTTGACGGAAAGGGCCTCAGATTGGTTTGAGGAATTTGGTTGGCACGAATAGCGTGCCCGCCGATCATAAAGCAAGTTGGCGGGCACGCGCTTCGCGCTCTGCCCGCCCTACGGTTCAGCGCTTGAGAATCGCAAACCCGAACTCGCGTCCTATCCCCTGCGCATAGGCGCAGTTTGATCCACGTCATCGCCGTCGGTTCGAGGTGGTGGCTCATGGCGAGCGGGCACTCCCGACATTGCCCGAACCGACGATCAGGATATTCATGGTGTCCTCCGCGGTGCGCTATTCTATCGCACCACCCCATCCAGCACCGGCAGGCTCACCAGCACCGCGACCGCAATGAGCGCGTAGCAAATGCGGCGGAAGATCCGCTCGTCCGCGACGCCAAACAGGCGCGCGCCGATGGCGAGGCCGAGCCCGTAGACCGGTCCGACGACGAGCGCGAGTTTGAGCACCGTGAGCGTCAGCACGCCGCCGAAGTAATAGGCGACCATCGCGATCGCGGTTGAGAGCGCGAAATACAGAATGATGTTCGCGCGCACGAGCGCCGGGCCCGCCGGGCTGCCGAGCCAGTAGGCTACGACCGCCGGGCCGCCGACCTGCGCGGCGCCGCCGCAGAAGCCCGCGAAGGCGCCGACGCCGAAGGTGAGCGGCGCGGTCGGCCTGCCGCGATAGCGCCAGCCGGAGATCAGCAGCGCCAGCATCAGCGTGGCGAGCACAACGATGGCCCAGCGCAGATGCAGCGGATCGGCGCGCACCAGCACCAGCGTGCCGATCGGAATGCCGATTGCGGCGCCCATGCCCATGACGCCGACCTCGCGCTTGTCGGCTTGGGCGTAAGCATTCGGGATGAAGCCGACCGCCAGCACCGCGTCGGTGATGAGGAGGAGCGGCGAGGCGATCTTCGGATCCACGACCGTCGCGGCGAGCGGCAGGAAGATCAGTGCCGCGCCGAATCCCGAAAAGCCGCGCGCCGTCGCCGCGATGAACGCCGCGACGAGCAGGAACGCGAGCGCGCCGCTGGAGAGGCCGGGAGGGAGGAGGTCGGGCATGAATGGGCATGTGGTACTCCGTCATGGCCGGGCTTGTCCCGGCCATCCCGACAAGGGAAGCATGGTGCCCTCCCAATCGGGGTGCCCGGGACAAGCCCGGGCACGACGAGGCTTTGCGTCGTCAGCGTCTCAACAGCGCGAACCCGAACTCCCGCCCCATGCCCTGCACATAAGCGAGATTGATCCACAGCATCGCCAAGGGCTCAAGATATCGGCTCATCGCAAGCGGGCCGGTATCGACCGGCTCGAAGCCCAAATCGGATGCGAGCGCCATCACGGTTGACTTCGCATCAGCATCGTCGCCGGCGATCGCCATCATGAGTTTGCCGCCGGGATATCGGCTGTCGGCCATGTTGGCCGCGCCGGTGGTGCTGAAGGCCTTGACGACGCGCGCGCCGGGGCTCAGCCGCGCCACCGTCTCGCCGCCGGAGTCGTTGAACCCGAGTGCAAGCTCCCGGGTGGCATTGAGCGGATCGGTGCAGTCGATCACCACCTTGCCGGAGAGATTGCCGAGCACCTTCATCGTCGCCTCGATGCCGCTCCACGGCACCGCGAGCACGATCACGTCGGCCTTGCCGGCGCCGGCCTGCGGCACGACGCCGAAGCCTTCGCGCGCGAGCTCCGTAGCCTTGGCGCCTGCCGGGTCGCGCGCCGCGAATGTCACGCTGTGACCGGCCTTGCGCCATCCGCCGCCGAGCGCGCGGCCGACGTTGCCCGAGCCCACGATGGTGATGTTCATGCTGCCACTCCCGGCGGATGGAACTTCGGGTTCCCCCCTGCGTTAACCTGACGCAGCGCTACACCGGCGCGCAAGATCCGAGGAGTAAAACATGTTGTCCAGGACACTGACGCTGGCAGCCGCCGCTGTGGCCATCAGTTCGTTCGCCTATGCGCAATCGAGCTCCAATCCCGGGATGCAGCCGAACCCCGGCGGCGCAACGACCACCGAGCAGCCCGGCACCAGCGCGAAAGCGACCAAGACTAAGGGCGCCAAGAAGACCCCGAGCGCGCAGGACACCTCCAGCACGCCGAGCATGGCGCCCACCCCCGGCGCCGGCACCACCGGCAAGATCGAGGCGGAAAACAAGGGCGCCAAGGTCAAGGGGACGAAGAAGCAGCCGAAGCCTGGCGAGACCTCCAGCACGCCCGCCATGGCGCCCGCGAAGTAGTCCGCTCACATTTGCTCCGGCGAACCCCCGCATCGCTGCGGGGGTTTTGCTTTTTTGCGCTGATTTGCGTGGCGGCGGCCCGCTTCGCAATTTCTAGCGTTTGCGCGCGCGCTCTTCGCGGAATGCCTCGCGGACAACTTCGCCGACGATCTCAGGCAGGCTGCGCGCCAAGCCGTCGAGCTTGCTCTCGACGCGGCCGAGACGGGTTTCAACGCCGTCGATGCGATCGTCCAGCCGCTTTTCGACCCCGTCGATGCGTGCGCCCAGGCGCGTCTCGAGTTGGCTGAGCTGGGTCTTGACCGTCGCCAGATCGTCGCCATTGCGGCGGGTCTGTTCGAGAATGTGGCGCGTGACCATCTTCTCGCCCTCGACCTCGCGCTCCAGAATGTCGGTACGGGTCGCGAGATGCTGGAATTCGTCCCGGGTCACGTCGCTCGGCATCGGTGGTTTCCGTTTTCCGCTGGCCAAGACTATCACGCGCAGCGCAAGTGACGAGCAACCATCAAGAGAAGCGTGAAACGGCGCGCTAAGGGCCCGCCCCACGATCCGCGGCCCAATGTTGCACCGCCCCCTGCCGTATGTTAGCAAAACCGCGATTTTCGCGGGCCAACGGACATTTCGGGAAGCCGCGGAGAAAAGTCCCTTCAATTCCAAGGGCTTGCGGCGTCGCGAACGCGACGTCCGTGCCTGCGGCAAGACACAAAAACAGGGCGCGGCGAGCATCACCGTGGCAGGCGAAAACGGAATCGTGTCCGGCATGGCGGGGCGTTACGCCACCGCGCTGTTCGAGCTGGCGCTCGAGACCAATTCGGTCGAGCAGGTACAGTCCGACCTCAAGGCATTCGACGCGCTGGTGGCGGCGAACCCGGACCTGACGCGGCTGGTGCGCTCGCCGGTGTTTTCCGCCGACGATCAGGCCAGGGCGCTGGTCGCCATCCTCGAGAAGGCCGGCATCAAGGGCGTGGCGGCGAATTTCCTGCGCGTGGTGGCGGCAAACCGGCGCCTGTTCGCGGTCGCTGAGATCATCCGCGGATTTAACCGGCTGGTCGCCGCGCACAAGGGCGAGGTCACGGCTCAAGTCACCGTCGCCGAGCAACTCAATGACGCGCGCATGAATGAGATTCGCGACGCGTTGAAGCAAGTCACCGGCAAGGATGTGCAGATCGACGTCGACGTCGATCCCTCGATCATCGGCGGGATCAAGGTCAAGGTCGGCTCCCGCATGGTCGATGCGTCGCTGCGCACCAAACTCAATTCGATCAAGTTCGCGATGAAAGAGGCACGCTGATGGACATCCGCGCCGCGGAAATTTCCGCCATCCTGAAAGAGCAGATCAAGAATTTCGGCCAGGAGGCCGAGGTTTCCGAAGTCGGCCAGGTGCTGTCGGTCGGCGACGGCATCGCGCGCGTCTACGGCCTCGACAACGTGCAGGCCGGCGAGATGGTCGAGTTCGAGAACGGCGTGCGCGGCATGGCGCTCAATCTCGAAACCGACAACGTCGGTATCGTGATTTTCGGCAACGACCGTGAGATCAAGGAAGGCCAGACCGTCAAGCGCACGCGCGCGATCGTGGACGTGCCGGTCGGCAAGGAGATGCTCGGCCGCGTCGTCGACGCGCTCGGCAATCCGATCGACGGCAAGGGCCCCATTACGGCGAAGGAGCGCAAGCGCGTCGACGTGAAGGCCCCGGGCATTATCCCCCGCAAGTCCGTGCACGAGCCGATGGCGACCGGCCTCAAGGCGATCGACGCGCTGATCCCGATCGGCCGCGGCCAGCGCGAGCTGATCATCGGCGACCGCCAGACCGGCAAGACGGCGATCGCGCTCGATACGATCCTGAACCAGCGGCCGCTCAACGCGCAGACCGACGAGAAGATCAAGCTTTACTGCGTGTACGTGGCGGTCGGGCAGAAGCGCTCCACCGTCGCGCAGTTCGTAAAGGTGCTGGAAGAGCAGGGCGCGCTCGAATATTCGATCATTGTGGCGGCGACCGCCTCGGACCCGGCGCCGATGCAGTTCCTCGCGCCGTTCGCCGGCTGCACCATGGGCGAATACTTCCGCGACAACGGCATGCACGCCGTGATCATTTACGACGATCTGTCCAAGCAAGCGGTCGCGTACCGCCAGATGTCGCTGCTGCTGCGCCGCCCGCCGGGCCGCGAGGCGTATCCTGGCGACGTGTTCTATCTCCATTCGCGCCTGCTCGAACGTGCGGCGAAAATGGGCGACGCGGCGGGCGCGGGCTCGCTCACGGCGCTGCCTGTCATTGAGACGCAAGCGAACGACGTGTCGGCCTACATTCCGACCAACGTCATTTCCATCACCGACGGACAGATCTTCCTCGAAACCGACCTGTTCTATCAGGGCATCCGGCCTGCCGTGAACGTCGGCCTCTCGGTGTCGCGCGTGGGTTCGGCGGCGCAGACCAAGGCGATGAAAAAGATCGCGGGCCGCATCAAGGGCGAGCTCGCGCAATACCGCGAGATGGCGGCGTTCGCGCAGTTCGGCTCCGACCTCGACGCGACCACGCAGCGGCTCTTGGCGCGCGGCGCGCGCCTGACCGAGTTGCTCAAGCAGCCGCAGTTCTCGCCGCTCAAGATGGAAGAGCAGGCGGTCGTGATCTACGCCGGCGTCAACGGCTATCTCGATCCGATCCCGGTCGAGCGCGTGCGCGCGTTCGAGGACGGGCTGCTCAATCTGGTGCGCTCGAAGAACGCGGAAATCCTGGAAGACATCCGCAAGACCGGCGACCTCACCGACGCCACCGCCGCCAAGCTCAAGGCGGCGCTGGACGCCTATGGCAAGAGTTTCGCGTGACGGCTTAACGCCGCAGCGCGGGGATAGACTGAATGGCCAGCCTCAAGGACATGCGGGTCCGCATCGCCTCCACCAAGGCGACGCAGAAGATCACCAAGGCGATGCAGATGGTCGCGGCGTCGAAGCTGCGCCGCGCGCAGGTGGCCGCCGAAGCCGCGCGCCCCTACGCGGAGCGCATGGACACCGTGCTCGGCAACATCGCGTCGTCGGTGACCGACGTCGCCTCGGCGCCGAAGCTGCTCGCCGGCACCGGCGCCGACAAGACGCATCTGCTGCTGGTTTGCACCGGCGAGCGCGGGCTGTCCGGCGCGTTCAATTCATCGATCGTGCGGCTCGCGCGCGAGCATGCCAACCGGCTCTCCGCCGAGGGCAAGCAGGTCAAGTTCTTCTGCGTCGGCCGCAAGGGCTACGAGCAGTTGCGCCGCCAGTACGAGAAACAGATCGTCGAGCATATCGAGCTGCGCGGGGTGCGCGTGCTGGCGTTCGCGCACGCGCAGAAAATCGCCGATCAGGTCATCGCGCTCTACAACGACGGCGCGTTCGACGTCTGCACGCTGTTCTTCTCGCGCTTCAAGTCGGTGATCGCGCAGATCCCGACCGCGCAGCAGATCATTCCGGCGGTGTTCCCCGAAAAGGGCGCGGCGGCGCCGGTCGCGTCGTACGAATACGAGCCCGAGGAGGACGACATCCTCACCGAGCTCTTGCCGCAGAATCTCGCCGTGCAGATCTTCCGCGCGCTGCTGGAAAACAACGCATCGTTCTACGGCGCGCAGATGAGCGCGATGGACAACGCGACGCGCAATGCCGGCGACATGATCCGCAAGCAGACGCTGATCTACAACCGCACGCGCCAGGCGATGATCACCAAGGAACTGATCGAGATCATCTCGGGCGCCGAAGCACTCTAACGGTGGCGCTGCTCTTTCAAGCGCCGCGAACTTAATCTGAAGGGTAACGAGGACCACATGGCCACAGCCACCGGAAAGATCACCCAGGTCATCGGCGCCGTCGTCGACGTGCAGTTCGAAGGCCATCTGCCGGCGATCCTGAACGCGCTGGAGACGACCAACCAGGGCAACCGCCTGGTGCTCGAAGTCGCC
>JAXDOA010000279.1:0-3943 GCA_034669125.1 Hyphomicrobiales bacterium | reverse complement strand
TCTCGTACGTCCGGACGAATGGCGGCAGGCTCAACAATGCGCATGCCGGCGTCGGCTCGGTTTCCTACACGGCCTGCGTATTGTTGAATTCGATCATCGGCGCGGCGCCGACCTACGTGCCCTACACCGGTGGGGGACCCACTCTGAATGCACTGGTCGGTGGACAGGTCGACTACATGTGCGATCAGGCCGTCAGCTCGATCCCGCAAATCAGGAGCGGCAACGTCAAAGCCTATGCGGTCGCTTCGCTGCAACGCATTCCGGCGCTGCCGGATGTTCCGGTAACGGCAGAAGCCGGGCTGCCCGCCTATCAGGTCTCGGCCTGGAACGCGTTCTTCGCTCCGAAGGATACGCCCCAGCCGATAATCGCCAAGCTCAATGCCGCACTCTCTGAGGCACTAGACGACCCGTCCATTCAGAAACGCCTTGCTGACCTTGGCGGTGAGATTCCATCGAGACCGCAGCGTTCGCCGGAAGCGCTCGGCAAGCTCGTCCACGCGGAAGTGGTGCGGTGGACGCCGGTGCTGAAAGCATTGGCTTCCGCCAACTGACCATCACGGCGTCATCGGCCGGCCATCCAGCCACTTCGCGTAGATCACGCGCTCCTGCGTCGCGTAGCCGAGCCGGTCGTAGAATGCCTTCACGCCAGTATTGTCCGGCCGCACCATCAGTTGGACCTTCTCGACGCCGGTCGCGCGCAGCCAGTCTTCCGCCGCCGCCATGATGGCGCGGCCGAAATCCTTTTTCTGATGGTCGGGATCGACCGCGACGTAATAGACCCAGCCGCGATGTCCGTCATGGCCGACCATGGCGGACGCGGCGATTGCGTTGTCCGCGCGGCCGATGAGGATCGTCGCGTTCGGGCCGCGCCGCGCAAACGCAATATCCCCCGCCGGATCGTTCCACGGGCGCGTCAGGCCGCAGCGCTGCCACAGAACGATGACGGCGGGCACGTCGGCGTCGGTGATCGGCGTGACGCTGAGCTTGCTCACAGCACCTTCCCGGGATTCAAAATTCCGTTCGGATCGAGCGTGCGCTTGAGCGCGCGCATCAGTTCCATCGCGACCGGGTCCTTGACGGTCGGCAGCAGGTCGCGCTTCATGATGCCGATGCCGTGCTCGGCCGAGATCGAGCCGCCGTATTTCAGCACGACATCGAACACGACCTTGTTCACATCATGCCAGCGTTCGAGGAACGCGGCCTTGTCGGCATCCACCGGCTGCGCGACGTTGTAGTGGATGTTGCCGTCGCCGAGATGGCCGAACGGCAGCGGGCGGCTGCCGGGAACGAGCTTTTCGACCGCGGCGTCCGCCTCGCGGATGAACGCCGGCACGTTTGCGACCGGCACCGAGATGTCGTGCTTGATCGAGCCGCCGACCAGGCGCTGCACCTCGCCGAACATCTCGCGGATGCGCCAGAAGGCTTTCGTCTGATCGAGATTCTCGGCGATCGCCGCATCGGCGACGATGCCGCGCTCGACGCCTTCGGCAAGGATCGCTTCCATCGTGTCGCGCAGGCCTTCGCGCTGCTGCGAGGACAGTTCGATCAGCACGTACCACGCGTGGTTGTCGTTCAGCGGGTCGCGCGCGCCGCCGTCATGCTTGAGCACCGCATCGATGCCGAGCCGCACCATCAGCTCGAACGACGTGACTCCGGGCGTGCGCTCGCTCGCGATGCCGAGCAGGTCGAGCGCGGCCTCGGGCGAGGCGAGGCCGACGAACGCGGTCTCGACCGAGCGCGGGCGCGCGATCATGCGCAACGTCGCGGCCGTGATGACGCCGAGCGTTCCCTCGGCGCCGATAAACAGGTTCTTCAGGTCGTAGCCCGTATTGTCCTTCTTGAGCTTGTTGAGGTTGTTCAGCACGCGGCCGTCGGCGAGCACGACTTCGAGCCCGAGCGCCTGTTGGCGCGCAACGCCCCACGACACGGCCGTGGTGCCGCCCGCATTGGTCGACAGATTGCCGCCGACCGTGCAGGTGCCTTCGCTGGGCAGCAGCAGCGGATAGAGCCGGTCGACATTCGCCGCCGCCTCGCGCACGCGTCCAAGCGACACGCCGGCCTCCGCCGTGATGGTATTGGAGGTCGCATCGACTTCGCGGATCTTGTCGAGGCGGTTGAGCGAGAGAACGATCTCGCCATGATGCGGGATCTGCCCGCCGACCAGTCCCGTGTTGCCGCCCTGCGGTACGATCGCGGTCTTGGTCTCGTTCGCAAGCTTGAGGACAGCCGACACCTCCGCCACCGAGCCCGGCCGCAGCACCATCGGAGAGCGCCCGTGATAGAGGTCGCGCATCTCGCGTAAGTATGGCTCCTGCATCGCCGGATCGGTGATGGCGTAGCGCTCGCCGACGATTGCCGCGAAGCGGGGGAGGATGTCGGGCGAAACGGGAGGTTTGACGCGCGGGTTCATGGGTGCAGTTTATCGCGGCGCCGCCGCCCGCGCGAGCCGGTCGTTGATGGCCTCGCCGAGGTCCTCGTTCGGGATTGGCATCACGGCAATGCCGCGCGCCCCGGAGGCATCGAGCGCGCGCAGATGCGAGAACAGGTTCGCGGCGGCTTCGACGAGATCGCCGGTGGACGACAGGTTGAACACGCGCGCGGCATTGGGAATATTTGTGCCGAAGGCAAGCAGCGCTTCTCCATCCCTTACATCACGGGCGTTGAGCCTAAGTGGCGTCTTCGGCGCGTAGTGCGACACGAGCATGCCGGGCGCGAGCGGCGCTTCTTCTGGCACTGGTTCGGCAATCATGAGCGCATGGCCGAGCACGCGCTCGATCGCCTCGCGCGGCACGCCGCCGGGGCGCAGCAGCGTCGGCATCTCGATGCACGACACGATGGTGGACTCGATGCCGACGCTGGTCGCGCCGCCGTCGAGAATGAGATCGATGCGGCCGTCGAGATCGGCCCGCACGTGCGATGCGGTCGTCGGGGACACATGGCCGCAGCGGTTGGCCGACGGCGCGACCACCGGCTTGCCGAAGGCCTTCAACAGATCGCGCGCGACCGGATGTGCGGGCACACGCACCGCAATGCTGTCGAGCCCGGCGGTGGCAAGCTCCGACACCGGACAGCCGTCCAGCTTGGGAAGCACGAGTGTGAGCGGTCCGGGCCAGAATGCCTCCGCGAGCTTCTTTGCCCGGAACGAGAAACGCGCGAAGGCGAACGCCGCCGCGGCGCTGGTCACGTGGGCGATCAGCGGATTGAACCGCGGGCGCCCTTTCGCCGCGTAAAGCCGCGCGACCGCCGCGCCATTGGTGGCATCGGCGCCGAGGCCGTACACCGTCTCGGTCGGAAACGCGACCAAACCGCCATCGCCGAGCACGCGCGCCGCCGCCGTGATCGCGGCGCGATCGGCGGTCAGCAGGCGCGTGGCCAATTCGAGCGGCATGAATGGCTTTCAGGATCGGTTTCGCGCCGCTACATTGGGGAGAGGTCATTCCCCGTCAAGAGACAAATCAATGACTTACCGCGCGCCGGTCGAGGATATCGCCTTCACGCTGAAGCATTCCGCCGGGCTGAAAAGCGCGCTCGACGAGCGGCTTTACGGCGATCTCACCGAAGCCGACGTCGATGCGGTGCTGGAGGAGGCCGGCAAGTTCGCCTCCACGGTGATCGCGCCGCTCAACACGGTCGGCGACAAGCTCGGGACCCCGCTAAAGGACGGCGCCGTCACGATGCCGCCGGGCTGGAAGGAGGCCTATACGGCATGGGCGCAGGGCGGCTGGAACGGGCTGGCGGCTTCCGAACACTGGGGCGGGCAGGGGCTGCCGCACGCGCTCAATGCCGCCTGCATCGAGATGTGGAATTCGGCCTCGATGGCGTTCGGCATCGGCCCGGTGCTGACCATGGGGGCAATCGAGGCGCTCGACCGGCACGGCGCGGACGCGCTGAAGCAGAAATATCTCGAAAAGCTCACCACCGGCGAATGGATGGGCACGATGCA
>JAXDOA010000278.1:0-8310 GCA_034669125.1 Hyphomicrobiales bacterium | reverse complement strand
AGCGCGGCTTCGACCGGAGCGGCCTCCGGTGCGTCGATCGCGGCGGTCGATCCGGTCTCCGGGTCGTGCAGCAGAACGCCGTAATTGTCCTTGAGGCAGGGGAAGAGATGGGTCTCGGCCGGCATGGTTGGCTTGCTACTCCTGCTTGGCGGCGGCAAGCTACCACGGCTTTTCGACGGTGGATGGGGGAATCTCGCCCGATTCACCCGTTCCGGCACACGGAGCATTCGCCGCGATGTCGCTTGATGTCGTCGACCTGCGCAACTTCTACGCCCAGCCGCTGGGAACGGTTGCGCGCCGCTTCGTGAGCCGCGGCATCCGCATGCGCTGGGCCGACACGCGGGCGCAGCGTATCGCGGGCATCGGTTACGCCACGCCCTATCTCGGATTGTTTCGCGAGGAGGCCGAGCGGTGTTTGGCCTTCATGCCGGCCGCGCAAGGCGTAGTGAAATGGCCGTCGGCGCGTCCGACGCTGACCGCGTTGGTCGAAGAACTCGACCTGCCGCTCAGCGACGCGGCCGTCGACCGCGTGCTGCTCGTCCATGCGCTCGAAATGTCGCACGACGCCGAGGCGATGCTGCGCGAGGCGTGGCGCGTGCTTGCGGCGGGCGGGCGCCTGCTCGCCGTGATCCCGAACCGGCGCGGCGTGTGGGCGCGTACCGACACCACGCCATTCGGCCACGGCCGGCCCTATTCGCGCTCGCAGATCACGACGCTGTTGCGCGAGACCTGGTTCACGCCGACCGGGTGGGGCGAGGCGCTCTACGTGCCGCCGATCGCGCGCAACTGGTTTTTGCGCTCGGCGGGCGCGTGGGAACGCACCGGCGCGACATTATCGGCGCCGTTTGCGGGCGTGCATATCGTGGAGGCGACCAAGCAGGTCTATCGCGCCATCCCGGCGCGGCGCGAGCGGCGCCGCCTGGTGCCGGCGCTCGAACCGGTGCTCGCTCCTTCCGGAGGAGCGGCGCGAAGCAGCTAATTCTTGGTCGCGATGCCGGACGGAAAACCGGTACCCACTTTTCCTGGCATCGCTCCGGTTAGGTCCCGCCTGAATCGTCCGGGCGGTCGCCGCCTTGCGGGGCGGCGTGATCGCGCGGGCCGCGATGGCGCCGGCGGCGGCGATGCAGCGGAAAGCGATCCGGCTGCCCGCCATTCTCATAACCGTTTGGACCCGGCGGCTGCGGTTGCGGCGCGCCGCCGGTGATGAACGCCGGGAGGCCGGTATCCACGTTGCCCGGCTCAGGCTGCGGCACGCGCGGCTGGTGGCGCACCTCGGGCGGCTGGTGACGCACCTCGGGCGGCTGTGCGTCGCGCATCTCGCGTGGTTGATAGGGCTGACTATCGCGCGGCACGAACGGCTGCGCATTGGGCGGAATGTAGGGCTGCGGCTGCTCGCGCCCACCGAAAGACTGATCGGGGGCGAAGGGCTGCCCGTCGTCTCCGCCATCCTCGAACTCTTCGGCGCGCGGCTGGAATTGCTGGTCGTTGCCGTTGCCGCCGCCTTCCTGCCGTTGCGGCTGGAAATTCGGATTCTGCTGGCGGAACTGCTCGTTCGCCGTCGCGATCAGGCGGAAATAATGTTCGGCATGCTGGAAGTAGTTTTCGGCCGAGACCGGATCGCCGGAGGACTGGCTATCACGCGCAAGCTGGAGATATTTCTCCGCCACATGGTGCGCGGTGCCGCGAATCTTCACGTCCGGGCCGTTGGACTCATACACCCGTGTCAGCGGGTTGTGGCTGCGGCGGTTGTTATTGTTGTTGTTATTGTTGTTGTTGCGCCCGCGCATGCGCTTATTGTGGTGATGCTGCTGACCGTTTCTCATGGCTTGTTGTTCAACGACTCCTGATTTGCCGCGGCTCTGACCCGCCGGCGTCCGACCCAGCCCAAATCCGGCGTTTGGCGCCGGCACCAGAAATCCATGTCGCTCCACCCACGACGCCGCGGCCAAGCCACGCGTCATGCGCCGTCAGGCGACGATCCTTGTCGTGTCTGAACATCCTTCGTCCGCCGCGGTCCTGCCGCAGCCTGGCTCACCCTTTGGCATGCGCGCGGCGGGCTTGAGGCCCGGCATGCGCTCAACCGGTGAAAGCTTTCGAATCCCGATGCAGCGAAGCGTCGTTTCCCTGAAGTGGAAATGTCCTCATTCGCCCTGTCCGCACCGCCGCCTCACGGAGCCTCGCTCCGGGCCTTTTGAGGCAGTGCGCTACCCAATCTGGGATCGATTCCGTGACCCGACCCTAATCGGTCTTTTGCGACATTCCAAGCGGTTTTTTGGCCTTCCGATTCCGCGGGTGGAACTTGCTCCGTATTGTCACCAATGCGGTGCAATCAACCCTTCTTGGCGGCGATCGCACGCGCCATACCGGCAAGGTCGTGGCGCGTCCCGGCGATTGCAAGGCCTGCCGCCGCAAACAATTCGCTGACCTGCCGCTGCTGCCCGGCGCCGATCTCAACCACCAGATGGCCGGCGGGTCCGAGCAGACGCGGCGCATCAGCCGCGATAGCGCGGTAGGCCGCAAGCCCATCCGCGCCGCCATCGAGAGCCTGGCACGGGTCATGGTCGCGCACCTCCCGCGCCAAGGCCGCGATTTCGGCGCTCGCCACGTAGGGCGGATTGGAGACGACGAGGTCGAATGGGCCTTCCAGTGCTGTGGCGTAGTCGCAAACAATGAAGTCGGTGCGCCCGCCAAGATGGAGTTGCCGGGCGTTCGCACGCGCGACGCCGAGTGCATTCGCATCGATATCGGTCCCGATGCCCTGCGCGTTGCGAAGTTCCGACAGAAGCGCCAGCAGGATCGCACCCGACCCGGTTCCGAGATCGGCAATGCGCAGCGCGCGCGTGCGTTCGCCATCCCGCTCAAGCAACGCAAGCGCCAGTTCGACGACCGTTTCGGTTTCGGGTCGCGGGACCAGCACGGCAGGTGTGACGGCGAGCGGCAGGCTCCAGAATTCTTTCTTGCCGACGATGCGTGCGACCGGCTCGCCGGACACGCGGCGCGCCGCAAGCCGCTCGATGTCGGACGCCGTCAGGTCCGAGAGCTGCTGCGTCGCGGCTGCCGCGAGACCCGCATGATCGAGCCCGAGCGCATGACCGATCAGAACGCGCGCATCAAGCTCCGGCGACTCGATACCCGCTGCGCGAAATCGCTCCGCTAAAGCGCGGCGTGCCTGCGCAACCGAGACGCCGCCCGAAGCCGCGATCACGCGTCTTCCGCGGCGAGCAATTCGGCCTGATGCTCCTGCACCAGCGCGTCGATGATCTCGCCCAGCGCCTCGCCGTCCAGGATCTGTGGCAGCTTGTAGAGCGTGAGGTTGATGCGGTGATCGCTCACGCGTCCTTGCGGGAAATTGTAGGTGCGGATGCGCTCCGAACGGTCGCCGCTGCCGACCTGGCCGCGGCGGGCCGCGGCGCGTTCTGAATCGAGCTTCTGCTTCTCGGCATCGTAAAGCCGTGCCCGCAACGTGGCCATCGCCTTGGCGCGGTTCTTGTGCTGCGAGCGCTCCTCCTGCACGACGATCGCGATGCCGCTCGGCAGATGCGTGATGCGGATGGCGGATTCCGTCTTGTTGACGTGCTGACCGCCCGCGCCGCCGGAGCGCATGGTGTCGACCTTGAGATCGCTCGGGTTGATCTTGATATCGACCTCTTCGACTTCCGGCAGCACCGCGACGGTGGCGGCCGAGGTGTGGATGCGGCCTTGCGTTTCCGTATTCGGCACGCGCTGCACGCGATGCACACCGGACTCGAACTTGAGCTTGGCGAACGCGCCGCGCCCCTGCACTTCAGCGATGATTTCCTTGTAACCGCCGACATCGCCCTCGCTCGCCGAGACGACCTCGACTTTCCAGCCGTTCCTGGCGGCGAAGCGCTCGTACATCCGGAACAGGTCGCCCGCGAACAGCGAGGCCTCGTCGCCGCCGGTGCCGGCGCGGATTTCCAGGATCACGTTGCGCTCGTCCATCGCGTCCTTGGGGATGAGCGCGATGCGGATCTTGTGCGCGAGCGTATCGCGGCGCGCCTGCAGTGCGGGCTTCTCGGTTTCGGCGAGCGCGCGCATGTCGGCATCGGTCGACGCATCGGCGAGCATCGCGTCGAGATCGGCAATCTCGTTTTCGACCGCCTGATAGGCCTTGATCGACTCGACCAGCGGGTTGAGCTCGGAGAACTCGCGCGACAGCTTCACGTAGCTCTCGCGGTCCGGGCCGCCCGCGAGGTCGGCCTCGACCGTATGCAGGCGCGACACCAGCGCGTCGAGCTTGGTTTGGGGAAGCGTGATCATGCGTCTGTCAGCCGGATCGGCGAGCCGGAAAGCATTATCCGGAATCGGCGCGATCCGCCAAAGACGATTGTTGGGAGAAGCAGCTCACGCACGGCTCGACCCGAGCCGGAGGAGGCGGAGCTAGGCCTCCGCCTTGCGCCGCGGCAGCGGGTAGGCGTCGCTCTCATAGAGCCGCTGGATGCCATGGCGGTCGAACCGCTGCTCGCGAACCTCCAGATAGGCGCCGGCCAGCGCCTCCGAGGGAAGCTGCTCGATGGCAAAGCGGATCGCTTCCGCGGCCTTGGCAAAACGCCGGTAGCCGAAGGCGGCGCGCTTGTATTTGCGGTTATTGGTCGGGAACAACTCGGCTTCGCCGAAATAATCGAACCCGCCCGGGGGGCGCGCGACAGGAGCGGCGCGAGGCGCTTCGACGGGAGAAGTCACGACAGGCTTTTTTGCGGCGGCACTACGCATGAGGACATCTTCGGCTAAGGGTGATGGTTAATTTGAATGACGGTCATTCAACTGATGCACCACTATATATGCTTTGACGGCCGGATTGCCACCCCCAAGCGGGATACGCGGTTACCCGGGGGTATGCTATGATTTCCCCGAACAAGGAGCCTGAAATGGCGGGCCGCAGCACACTGGGCAGAGCCGGGCCGGCAACGCTGGAAAAAGAAAGCGCCGGTTACGACAGCGATTTTTACTCCTGGTCGCAGGAACAGGGGCGGCTGGTGCGCGAAGGCCGCTGGAGCGAGGTCGATCGGGAGAACGTCGCGGAGGAGATCGAATCCTTGGGGCGGGAACAGTTCAACAAGCTTGAGAGCGCCTTCAGAGTGCTGGTCATGCACATGCTGAAATGGGATCATCAGCCGGAGCGGCGGTCGCGAAGCTGGGCCGGCTCCATAAAAGAGCAGCGTATCGTGCTGCGCAATGTTATCGCGGATAATCCAGGCTTAAGACCGAGGATCGGTGAAGCGATTGCGCGCGCGTACGAACAGGCATGTGTGGGCGCTGCGAACGAAACCGGGCTTGCCGATTCGACCTTCCCCGAAATCTGCCCCTACTCATTCGACGACATTACGTCGCGCCCGTTCCCCTTCTAATAGCGGCTAAAGCTGCAGCCCTTCATCCCCCGCGAAGCTTTCGAGCTTTTCCCGCACGGTGCCCTTGTGCGTGGTTCCGTCGAGCAGCGGAGCCATCAGCGCGCTCGCCTTGGCGGCATCGAGATCGAGCACCATCGCCTTGACGGGGCCGACCGAGGACGCCGACACCGACAACGAACGATAACCGATGGCGATCAGCGCCAGCGCGCCGATCGGCTGCGAGGCGAGTTCGCCGCACAGCGTCACCGGCTTTGCGGCGGCGCGCGCCTTGTCGACGATGAATTTCAGCGCGCGCAGGAAGGGCGGCGAAAGCGGGTCGAAGCGGTTGGTGAGATGGACGTTGCTGCGGTCGGCCGCGAACATGAACTGCGCCAAATCATTCGAGCCGATCGACAGGAAGTCGACGCGCGCCAGCAATTCGTCGAGTTGATAGAGCAGCGCCGGGACCTCCACCATGACGCCGACATGCACCCGTTCGGGCAGTGTGTGGCCATGGCGGCGCAAGTGCGTGAGCTCGCGCTCAACGTAGCCCTTGGCCTGGTCGAATTCGTCTACCGTGGTGACCATCGGAAACATGATGCGCAGTTCGCGCCCCGAGGCGGCGTCGAGCAGCGCGCGGATCTGGCTGCGCAACAGGCCCGGCCGGTCGAGGCCGAGGCGGATCGCGCGGTAACCGAGCGCCGGATTTTCCTCTTCCTCGAAGCGCATGTAGGGCAGGATCTTGTCGCCGCCGATGTCGAGCGTCCGGAACGTGACCGGCCGGTCCTCCGCGGCGTCGAGCACTTGGCGGTAGAGCGCGAGCTGCTCGTTCATGCGCGGCAGCGAAGCCGCCACCATGAACTGCAGTTCGGTGCGGAATAATCCGATGCCGCTCGCGCCGGTCTCGGCGATGTGCGGCAGGTCGACCAGCAGGCCGGCGTTGAGCAGCAGCGAGATCTTCTCGCCGTCCTTGGTGACGGTGGGCCGCTCGCGCAACGCCGCATACTGCGCCTGCCGGCGCGCGCGCAGGCGCACGCGGTCGGCGTAGTTCTTTTCCACGTCCGGCGTCGGGCGCACGTAGACATGGCCCATGGCGCCGTCGACGATGATCGGGTCGCCCGGATCGACGAGGCCGGTGGCATTCGCGATCTGGCCGACTGCCGCGATGCCGAGCGCACGCGCCACGATCGACACGTGCGAGGTCGGCCCGCCTTCTTCCAGCACCAGCGCGCGTAATTTCTTGCGGTCATAGTCGAGCAGCGCAGCGGGGCCCATGGCGCGCGCCACCAGGATGGCGTTGTCGGGAAGCTGCTCGCGCGAGGGCGCGTGATCGCGCCCGACCAGCTGGCGCATCAGCCGGTTCGCCAGATCGTCGAGATCGTGCAGGCGCTCGCGCAGGTACGGATCGGTCTGGCGCATCATGCGGGCGCGGTTGTCGGACTGCACGCGCTCCACCGCGGCTTCTGCGGTCAGGCCCGTGGTCACCGCCTCGTGCATCTTGTGCATCCAGCCGCGATCGTGGGCGAACATGCGGTAGGCTTCGAGCACCTCCCGGTGTTCGCCACCGTCGGCGACGTCGCGCCGCTCCAGCATTACGTCGAGGTCGGCGCGCAGCGTATTGAGCGCGGCATCGAGGCGCTGCAATTCCTTTTGCGGATCGTCGGCGATCAGCTTGGTGACAACCACGCGCGGCTCGTGCAGCACCACATGGCCGAGCCCGATGCCGTCGGAGATCGAGAGACCTTCAAGCTGCAACGGCCGGTGCGCCGCGGGTTCGAGGCCGGGCTTGGCGAGCGCGGACAGTTCTCCCGATGCGATGGTCTCGGCGAGCACCATCGCGGTGGTCTGCAGCGCTTCTTCCTCGTCCTCCGAATACGAGCGCGAGGCGCGGTTCTGCACCACCAGCACGCCGAGCGTATTGCCGGCGCGCAGGATCGGGACGCCGAGGAACGAGTGGTAGATTTCTTCGCCGGTCTCCGGGCGGAACGAGAAGGCCGGATGGTGCTGGGCGTCGGAGAGATTGAGCGATTTTGCCTCGCTCGCCACCAAGCCGACGAGGCCTTCGTCCTGGCGCAGCACGGTGACGTGGACGGCGTCGGCGTTCAGGCCCTCCGAGGCGTACAGTTCGAGCGTGCCGTCGACGCGCAGCACATAGATCGAGCAGACCTCCGCAACCATGTTGGCGGCGATCAGCACCACGATCTTGTTGAGGCGTTCCTGCGCGCTGACCGGTTCCGCCATCACCTCGCGGAGCCGGCGCAACAGCACGCGTGGACCGCCGAGCGCGCCACGCATCGCTTCAGTCCTTGCGTCGTCTTTGAACCGGGGCCCGGCAGGGCGCCCCCGGATCGGCATTTCTCGAGAATAATCGCGGGGAGTGTCCGGTCCGCGACCTATTCAGCGCCGTATAACGAATGGCACATGTCGGGGGCAAGACAAAGCGGCGTCACCACGCATAGCTGGCCGCGATCCGGCCGCAGGACGCGCGAAATGCATCGGAATCGATGATCTGCCGATAAATGCCGCGAATGGTTTGTCCCGTTGGCGGCGCCGTCTGTTGCGGCGCGGGAGGAGCGAACAGGCGCGCCGTGACGGCCGAGATATCCGATGCATTGGCGGGCCGGTCGAGGTCGGCGATGCCAGCGGTCAGCATGCCGAGGAGGACAGAGCGATCCATCAGCGGCAGCTTCGCGAAATCCTCAGGGGGGAGGCCGGCGTCGGCGAGCAGCCGCGCCAGGCGATGATCCGGGTGCGCCGGATCGTCGCCGGCCGGCTTGAAGTTTCCGATCTGCGGGCCGTCGGCGTACCACTTCGGCCCTGCGGTGAGCCGGGGTGTCAGCGCGCGAGCCTCCTCGGCGACGTAATAGCGGTTGAGCTCGTCGTCCCAGACGTAAGCGTAGCGATGTGCGGCGAGGTGCGGTTCCCATTCGTCCCAGGCGGGCTTGAGCGTGAACGGCTTGAT
>JAXDOA010000277.1:0-3292 GCA_034669125.1 Hyphomicrobiales bacterium | reverse complement strand
CGGCGGCATCACCGGCGCGCTCGGCGGCATCGTCAACGAACAGCTCGGCAAGCAGATGGGAAGCCTCACCGGCCGCGTGCTGGATCAGCGCGCCGACGTGCGCGGCAGCATCACGATGAACGCGCGGCCCGCGATCCTGCCGAACTGGCGGATGGAGCCCAACCTGACCGGGCAGGCGAACATCGGCGACGCCAATCTTTCCGTCGCGGGCGTGCGCCTCAACCTGTCGCGCGAGGTCAAGCCGCTGCTCGATCGTGCCGTCAACGAGCAGCTCGGCGCGCTGCAGGCGCGTATCCGCGACAATCCGGCGATCGAGCTTGCGGCGCGCCGCGAGTGGGCCAAGATGTGCCGCGCGATTCCGCTCGGCAAGGCGGCGCCCGGCGTGCCGGACTTGTGGCTCGAAGTGCGGCCGGTGCGCGCGGTCGCGGCGCAGCCGCGCGTCGATGCCGCGGCGGTGACACTCACGGTCGGCGTGCAGGCCGAGACGCGCATCATCCCGGCCGAAACCAAACCCGAGTGCCCATTCCCGGCGACATTGGAGATCGTGCCGCCGATGGAGCAGGGGCGCGTCGCGATCGGCGTTCCGATCGATGTGCCATTCACCGAGGTCAACAAGCTGATCGAGGCGCAGCTCAAGGGCAAAACGTTTCCCGAGGACAAGAGCGGACCCGTCGAGGTGACGATCAACCGCGCGACCGTGGCGGCGTCCGGCGACCGGCTGCTGATCACGCTGCGCGTCAAGGCGAACGAGAAGAAGAGCTGGTTCGGCTTCGGCGCCGACGCCACCGTGCATGTCTGGGGCAAGCCCGAACTCGATCGCGCGCAACAGGTGCTGCGCCTCACCGCGATCGAGCTCGATGTGGAATCCGAAGCCGCATTTGGGCTTTTGGGCGCAGCCGCGCGCGCCGCGGTACCCTACGTCAAGGATGCGCTGGCCGAGAACGCGCGCATCGATCTCAAGCCGTTCGCCGCCAATGCGCGAAAGAGCATCGAGGCGGCGATCGCGGATTTCCGCAAGAGCGGCGAGGGCGTGCAGGTCGATGCGGCGGTGACCGATCTGCGTCTCGCGGGGATCGAGTACGACGCCAAGATCCTGCGCATCATCGCCGAGGCCGACGGCACCGTGAAGGTCGCGATCAGCGCATTGCCTCAGTAGGCGCCGCGCGCTCGGTCTGTACCTCCCCTTTAAAAGGGGAGGTCGGATTGCGAAGCAATCCGGGTGGGGTTCATCTTCCTTTTGACCCCCATCCCACCCCTCCCCCTTTCAGGGGGAGGGAGTCAGAGCGGCGGATGCGGCTCTACCCTTCGCCATACCGGTGCAGCGCGGCACCGTGCGCGTTGAGCCAGCCCTTGGCGCGCTGCCAGTCGGGGCAGATGCCGGCAACCACGCGCCAGAATTTGCGCGAGTGGTTCATCTCGACGAGATGCGCGACCTCATGCGCGGCGAGATAGTCCAGCACAGTGGGCGGCGTGAGGATCAGGCGCCACGAATACGAGAGCACGCCGGCCGCCGTGCATGAGCCCCAACGGCTCGACTGATCGCGCACCGAGACGCGCTTGACCGTGACGCCGAGCGCGGCGGCGTAGCGGCGGCTGGCCGCTTCCAGATCGCGCTTGGCCTCGCGCTTCAAGAAATCGCGCACCCGGCGCGCCAGATGCGCAGGCTCGCCGGCGACGCACAGCAGCGGCATGGCATCGCTGGCCTCGACCCACACGGTGCCGCGCGCGCCCGCGCAGTGCGCGATGCGATGCGGCACGCCGCGCAGCGGGAGCTGGAGACCGTCGGCGAACGGAATGGGCTGCGGCAGGCGCTTGAGCCGCGCCGCGATCCAGCCGCCGTTACGTTCCGCGAAGGCGCGCGCCTCCTTGACGCTGCCGCGCAGCGGCATGGTGAGCACCACCGTGCGGTCGGTGGCGTGCACACGCAGCGTATAGCGCCGCGCCTGCGCGTGGCGGCGCAACTGCACCGGATAGATCGCGCCGTCGAATGCGATCTCGATCAGCTGCGGATCGGGCGGCCGGCGGAAGAAAAGTGCGCGCAGGGACATCGGCGACGACTCAGGAATCGTCCGTGACTATAGCGCGAAACTGGCTTGATTGAGCGGGCGAAAACCTACGCCTCCGCCGCCTTGCGCTTGCTGCCCTTGCCGCGGCCGTTGTGCGACAGCACGAAGTCCGAAATGCGCGGCGCGATCTCGGAGCGGAAGCGCGAGCCGTTGAACACGCCGTAGTGGCCGACGCCCAGTTGCAGGTAATGCGCCTTCTTGTCATCCGGGATGTTGCTGCAAAGCCTGTGCGCGGCCTGCGTCTGCCCGACGCCGGAAATGTCGTCGTGCTCGCCCTCGATGGTGAGCAGCGCGACGCGGTGGATCTTGGTGAGGTCGACCGGCTTGCCGCGATGGGTCATGCGGCCGAGCGGCAGGTCGTGGCGGATGAACACGGTCTCGACTGTCTGCAGGTAGAACTCGGCCGAGAGGTCCATGACGGCGAGATACTCGTCGTAGAACTCGCGGTGCTTGGTGGCCGAGTCGCCGTCGCCCTCGACCAGGTGGCGGAACAGGTTGCGGTGCGCCTCGAGATGACGATCGAGGTTCATGGTCATGAAGCCGTTGAGCTGCACGAACCCCGGATAGACGTCGCGCATGAAGCCGGGGTGCGGGAACGGCACCTTGGCGATGACGTGGCGGCGGAACCAGTCGATGCCGCGCTGCTCGGCGAGCTTGTTCACGACGGTCGGATGCTCGCGCGTATCGATCGGCCCGCCCATTAACGTCATCGAGAGCGGCACGTACGGATCGTCCTTGCCCTCCATCAGGGCGACGGCGGCGAGCACCGGCACCGAGGGCTGGCACACGCCGACGATATGCGTCTCGCCGCCAAGCGCATGCAGCATCGAGATCACGTAGTCGATGTAGTCGTCGAGATCGAAGCGCCCTTCCGTGAGCGGCACCATGCGGGCATCGACCCACTCGGTGATGTAGACGTCGTGGTTCGGCAGGAACGCCTCGACGGTGCCGCGCAACAGCGTCGCGTAGTGGCCCGACATCGGCGCGACGATCAGCACTTTAGGTTGCGGCCGCTTCGGCGCGTGCTCCAGCGCGCGCTCGAAATGCAGCAAGCGGCAGAACGGCCGCTCCCAGATCGCCTTGATGTTCACCGGCACGCGCTCGCCGCCGACCATCGCGGACGAGATGCCCCATTCGGGCTGGCTGTAGCGGCGCGTGGTGCGCTCGAACAGTTCGAACGCCGCGGCGGCCGCCTTGCCGGCGGAGGTGTGTGCGAACGGGTTCGC
>JAXDOA010000276.1:0-5902 GCA_034669125.1 Hyphomicrobiales bacterium | reverse complement strand
CCCTGATCGTGCACAACGATCTCACCGTGATCGAAAAGGCCGAGATCGAGGGAGTCGGCGATATCGCGCCGCCGCCGGCCAGCGGAGCACTCTCGGCGGTCGGCGAAACCGATCCCCAGGTCGCGATGTTTCTGGAATCGAAAACCGTCGCGGCCGTGATCAAGCTGCGCGGCTACGACGACACGTACCTGTATGTCGCGCGCCCGCTCGATCCGCGCGTGATCGAGCAGTTTCAGGCGACACAGGAGAGCGTTGCGGAATTCGCTAACCTGGAGCAGCGCCGCGTCGGCGTGCAGGTCGCCTTTGCGCTGATGTACACCGTCATCGCGCTGATCGTGCTGCTGTCGGCAGTGTGGATCGGATTGAATTTCGCCAACCGGCTGGTGGCGCCGATCCGCCGCCTGATCGGCGCCGCCAACCTCGTCTCGACCGGCAATCTCTATGTGCAGGTGCCGGTACGGCGCGGGGAGGGCGATCTGTCCCAGCTCGGCGAGACCTTTAACAAGATGACGCAGGACTTGCGTACGCAGCGCGACGACCTGATGCGGGCGCGCGATGTCATCGACCGGCGCCGCCGCTTCACCGAGGCCGTTCTCGCGGGCGCGAGCGCCGGCGTCATCGGCGTCGATTCCGAAGGGCGCATCAGCATCCTCAATCGTTCGGCCGAGAAGCTGATCGGACAGCAGGAGGCCGACGCCGTCGGCCGCGATCTTGTCGCGGTGATGCCGGAGCTCGCGCCGCTGTTCACCGAGGCGCGTTCCGGCATGCACCGCCTCGTGCAGGGCCAGATCACGATCAGCCGCGACATGCGCGAGCGCAATCTCTCGGTTCGCGTCACGACCGAACAGTCGGCCGACGAAGATCATGGCTACGTGGTGACGCTCGACGACATCACGGATCTGGTGGCGGCGCAGCGCACGTCGGCCTGGGCCGATATCGCCCGCCGCATCGCGCACGAGATCAAGAACCCGCTCACCCCGATCCAGCTTTCCGCCGAGCGCCTGAAGCGCAAATACAGCAAGGTGATCACCGAGGACAAAGCCGTCTTCGAGCAATGCACCGACACCATCGTGCGCCAGGTCGACGACATCAAACGGATGGTGGACGAGTTCTCACGCTTTGCCCGCATGCCCAAGCCCGTGATGACCGCCGAGGATGTCGCCGACACGGCGCGGCAGGTGGTGTTCCTGCAGCGCGTCGGCAGTCCCGACATCGACATCGAGATCGAAACCGAGCAGGAGCACATGCCGGCCAAGTTCGACCGGCGCCTGATCTCACAAGGGCTCACCAACATCGTGAAGAACGCGACCGAGGCGATCGCCGCGGTGCCGCCCGAACAACTCGGGCGCGGCCGCATCCATGTCTCGGTCAGACGGGAGGGCGGCGACATCGTCATCGACGTGATCGATAACGGCACCGGCCTGCCGAAGGAGAATCGCAACCGGTTGCTGGAGCCCTATGTGACGACGCGCGAGAAAGGGACCGGCCTTGGCCTTGCCATCGTCGGCCGCATTCTGGAGGAGCACAACGGCCAGATGGAACTGTCCGATGCTCCCGATGTCGCATCCGGCGGACGGGGCGCGTGGGTTCGCCTGCGCTTTGCGGCCGAAAGCGTCACGAGCGCGGCTCCCAGGCCTGTGGCGCCGGCGGAAGTCCTCGAAACGGCGGGTAAATAGTCATGGCGTCAGACATCCTGATTGTCGACGACGAGGCGGATATCCGCGAACTGGTTGCGGGCATCCTGCAGGACGAGGGCTTTGAGACGCGCACCGCGCGCGACAGCGATGCTGCGCTCAATGCGATCGGGAGCCGCCGGCCGAATCTCCTGTTCCTCGATATCTGGCTGCAGGGTTCGAAGCTCGACGGGCTGCAGTTGCTCGACAACGTGAAGGAGCAGCATCCCGAGTTGCCGGTGGTGATGATCTCGGGACACGGCAACATCGAAACCGCGGTCTCGGCGATCAAGCGCGGCGCGTACGATTTCATCGAGAAGCCGTTCAAGGCCGACCGGCTCGTGCTGGTCGCCAACCGCGCGCTGGAGAATTCCAGGCTCAGGCGCGAGGTGAAGGAGCTCAAGCAGCTCGCCCCGCAGCCGACCAGTCTCGTGGGCAAGTCTCCCGCGATCAATCAGCTCCGCCACGTCATCGAGAAGGTCGCGCCGACCAACAGCCGCATTCTGATCGTGGGCCCGTCCGGCGCCGGCAAGGAACTGACCGCGCGCACCATCCATACGCATTCGCAACGCGCCGATGGACCGTTCGTCGTCATCAACGCCGCCGCGATCACGCCGGAGCGGATGGAATCCGAACTGTTCGGTGTGGAGGCTTCCAACGGCTCGCGCGAGCGCAAGGTCGGCGCGCTCGAGGAGGCGCATCACGGCACGCTGTTCATCGACGAGATCGGCGACATGCCGCGCGAGACGCAGAACAAGATTCTGCGCGTGCTCGTCGATCAGACCTTCCAGCGCGTCGGCGGCTCGAACAAGGTCGATGTCGACGTGCGCATCGTGTCCTCGACCACGCGCAACCTCGAAGCCGAGATCGCGGCGGGAAAATTCCGCGAGGATCTGTTTCACCGGCTCTCGGTGGTGCCGATCCGCGTGCCGCCGCTCGCGGAGCGGCGCGAGGACATCTCCACGCTGGTCGACTACTTCATGGACCAGATTTCGCAGGCGACGGGCCTCCCGAAACGCAAGATCGGCGAGGACGCGATGGCGGTGCTCCAGTCGCACGACTGGCCCGGCAATGTGCGGCAGCTGCGCAACAACGTCGAGCGGCTGATGATCCTTGCCGGCGGCGATGCCGACGCGGTGATCGATGCCTCGATGCTGCCGCAGGACGTCGGCGCGATGGTGCCGAACCTGCCGAACGGCAATGGCGGCGAGCACCTGATGGGGCTGCCGCTGCGCGATGCCCGCGAAATGTTCGAGCGCGAGTATCTGCGCGCGCAGATCAACCGCTTCGGCGGCAACATCTCGCGCACCGCCGAGTTCGTCGGGATGGAGCGCTCGGCCTTGCACCGCAAGCTCAAGGCGCTGGGAATCGGGTAAAACCCGAGTGGCAAGCTCGGTGGGCTCCCTCTCCCTGCAAGGGAGAGGGTTGGGGAGAGGGTCAACACTTGTCACGCATCGCTTATGTCAACGGACGCTACGTGCCGCATCGCGCCGCGAGCGTGCATGTGGAGGACCGCGGCTATCAGTTCGCCGACGGCGTCTACGAAGTGTGCGAGGTGAGGGGAGGCCGGCTGGTCGACGAGCGGCGTCACATGGACCGGCTGGAGCGCTCGCTCAACGAACTGCGCATCGCGATGCCGATGCCGCGCAATGCGCTCGGCATGGTGTTCCGCGAGACCGTGGCGCGCAACCGGGTGCGCGACGGCATTCTCTATCTGCAGGTGACGCGCGGCGTTGCGCGGCGCGATCACGCGTTTCCGCCGCCCGGCACGCTGCCGAGCATCGTGATCACGGCGAAAAACTACGATCTCGACAGGCTCGAAGCAGGAGCGGCAGACGGCATCGGGGTCATTTCGGTTCCGGAGAACCGCTGGCCGCGCGTCGACATCAAGTCGGTGTCGCTGTTGCCGAATGTGCTCGCCAAGCAGGCGGCGCGCGAGCAGGGCGCCAAGGAGGCCTGGTTCGTCGATGCCGAAGGCCGGGTGACCGAGGGTTCATCCTCCAACGCCTGGATCGTGACGCGCGACGGCGCCGTGGTAACCCGTCCGGCCGATTTCGGCATCCTGCGCGGCATTACCCGCACGGTCGTGCTCGAAGTCCTCGCCGAGCACGGGCTTAAGCTCGAGGAGCGGGCGTTCACCATGGAGGAGGCCTATGCGGCGCGGGAAGCCTTCGTCACCTCGGCGACCCAGTTCGTCATGCCGGTGGTGCGGATCGACGGGCGCCCCGTCGGCAATGGCGCGCCGGGCCTGATCGCGAGTGCACTGCGGCGAGATTACCACGATCACGCCGAAATCGCCTGAAGACGGCCGAATCCTGCCTGCCGCAGCGAAACTGGGCTTGCACGGGTTCCCCCCGTACAATCTAATGCCGCTGCCACGTCCGCGTGCGGGCCATCACCCGTTCGCGGGGAAATCAACGTGACAAGAAAAGATCGCGGGACAGGGGTCCGCGAATAAAAACGGAACAACGGCAATGGCAGCCGAACGCGCGCAAAATCTGCAAGACACCTTCCTCAATCATGTCCGCAAAAGTAAGACGCCGCTGACGATCTTTCTGGTCAACGGCGTGAAGCTGCAGGGGGTCGTGACCTGGTTCGATAATTTCTGTGTGCTGCTGCGGCGGGATGGGCACTCGCAACTCGTTTACAAGCACGCCATATCAACCATCATGCCGGGGCACCCGATCCAACTGTTCGAAGGCGCTGAGGAAGCGCCGGCTGAGAAGGCCTGATTTGGAGCCACGCCGCCGCGAGAAAACAGCCGTTCGCTCGGGCCCGCTGCAAGACGGCGCGGCGACCGGACGCGCGATGGTGGTGGGTCCTTATCTGCGCCGCCGGCAGGCAAGGAGCGTCGCACCTCGCGCCGAGGAGGGCGAACGCGCGCCCGCGGCACGCCTCGAAGAGGCGGTGGGCCTCGCGCGCGCCATCGATCTCGACGTGGTCGAGGCGGGGCTCGCCGCGCTCAACGACATCCGGCCCGCGACTTATCTCGGCAAGGGCAAGGTCGACGAGCTTGGCGCCATCGCGAAGGCCCACGAGGTCGAGATCGTCGTGATGGATTGCGCGCTCTCGCCGGTGCAGCAGCGCAATCTCGAAAAGGCCTGGGGCGCCAAGGTGCTCGACCGCACCGGGCTGATCCTGGAAATCTTCGGCCGGAGGGCGCGCACGCGCGAGGGTTCGCTGCAGGTCGAACACGCGCATTTGACCTACCAGAAGAGCCGGCTGGTGCGCTCTTGGACCCATCTTGAGCGCCAGCGCGGCGGCTTCGGCTTCCTCGGCGGCCCGGGCGAAAGCCAGCTTGAGACCGACCGCCGGCTGATCGAGGAGCGCATCGCCAAGATCGAGCGCGAGCTTGAGGGCGTGAAGAAAACCCGCAAGCTGCACCGCGACAGCCGCAAGCGCGTGCCGTATCCGATCGTCGCGCTGGTCGGCTACACCAATGCCGGCAAGTCCACGCTGTTCAACCGCCTGACGCGTTCGGACGTGGTGGCGGCCGACATGCTGTTCGCGACGCTCGATCCGACGTTGCGGGCGATCACGCTGCCGCACGGTGCAAAGGCGATTTTGTCCGACACGGTCGGCTTCATCTCCGATCTGCCGACCATGCTGGTGGCGGCATTCCGCGCAACGCTCGAAGAAGTGATCGAGGCCGACGTGATCCTGCATGTGCGCGATGCGACGCACGAGGATACGGGCGCGCAGGCGCACGACGTGGAAGAAGTGCTGCGCGCGCTCGATATCGATCCGAACGACAACGCGCGGCTGGTCGAGGTCTGGAACAAGATCGACCGGCTTAACGCCGACGCGCGCGCGCAGATGGAAAACGTTGCCGAGCGGCGCGGCGACAACCGGCCGGTGCTGGCCTCGGCGCTGACCGGGGAGGGGCTCGATACGCTGCTCGACACCATCGAGGCGCGGCTGGCGCTGCGGCGCGTGGTGCTCGACCTTTCGCTCGACCCGGCTGACGGCGCCGGTGTGAGCTGGCTGCACCGTAATTCCGAGGTGATGGCCAAGGCGATGCGCGAGGACGGCCGGCTCGGCATGACGGTGCGGGCGGACGCGACCAATGCGGAGCGGATTCGCGGGAAGTTCTTGACTCCGACCTCATCCTGAGAGTCTGACTCAAAAAGCGAGCCGAGTAATCATGGCTTGGCGAGCCGTCGGGTGAGAAGCCTGATGTGGGCCACGAGGAGCCATGCGGTTGCGCTGGCGATGGAGGCCTCGAAGTC
>JAXDOA010000275.1:0-5868 GCA_034669125.1 Hyphomicrobiales bacterium | reverse complement strand
TGCTCCCCTCTTTTTTTCGGGAGCGGAAAACGGACAAGGGGACCCCGCCCCCCACTCAAGCGGGCGGCGGAGCGTTGGCTGTTTGACAATTGAATCGGACTGTAGGGCGCAATAAGCGAGCCGCATTGCGCCGGCCTGCAAGCAAGATGGCGGATTGCGCTTCGCTTAATCCGCCCTACGACCTACCGATACGGCGCATCCAACTCGATGTTCTTCGCGAGCTCGCGCTCCCAGCGGTCGCCGTTCGCGAGCAGGCGCTCCTTGTCGTAGTAGAGCTCCTCGCGCGTTTCGGTCGCGAACTCGAAGTTCGGCCCCTCGACGATGGCATCGACCGGGCAGGCTTCCTGGCACAGCCCGCAATAGATGCACTTCACCATGTCGATGTCGTAGCGCGTGGTGCGCCGCGTGCCGTCGTTGCGGCGCGGGCCGGCCTCGATGGTGATCGCCTGCGCGGGGCAGATCGCCTCGCACAGCTTGCAGGCGATGCAGCGCTCCTCGCCGTTGGGATAGCGGCGCAGCGCATGCTCGCCGCGAAAGCGGGGCGAGATCGGGCCCTTCTCGAACGGATAGTTGAGCGTCGGCTTGGCTTTGAAGAAATAGCGCATCGACAGGAAAAACGCCTGGACGAATTCCTGCAGGAAGAGCGAGCGCGCCGCGTGATCGAGCCTCATCGCCTTGATCCTTCAGTCTATCCCAGCGCCGGACCCAGAAATCTCGCTCCCAGCCAGTATCCAAGCCCGCCAAACGTAAAGATGTCGATTCCCAGAACCAGCCGCCGCATGACCGATATCTTGCTCTCGAACTCTTCCCGTTCCGCCGCCGTCTCCGACTTGTCAAGCGCTCGAAGCCGTTGCTCGACAAACGGGACCACGACGACGTAGTTCGCAACACCGATCGCCGTTCCCACGATGGCACTCAGGAAACCGGCGAGCGAAAGCTCCATCTATTTCGGCGCCAGCCCGCCGAACTGCAAGACCGCCGCGACGATCGCCACCATCGCGAGCGAGAGCGGCAGAAACACCTTCCAGCCGAGCCGCATCAGCTGATCGTAGCGGTAGCGCGGCACGAACGCCTTCACCATCGCGAACATGAAGAACACGAAGAAGGCCTTGAGCACGAACCAGATGACGCCGGGTATCCAGGTGAACGGCGCGATCGGGATCGGGGGCAGCCAGCCGCCGAGGAACAGGATCGTCGTCATCGCGCACATGGTCGCGATCGCCACGTACTCGCCGAGCATGAACATCATGTACGGCGTCGAGCCGTATTCGACCATGAAGCCGGCGACGAGTTCGGACTCCGCTTCGACCAGGTCGAAGGGCGGCCGATTGGTCTCGGCCAGCGCCGAGATGAAGAAAACGATGAACATCGGGAACAGTGGCAGCCAGTACCAGCCGAGCAGGCCGAAGCGCGTGTTCTGCGCCTCGACGATGTCGGTGATGCGCAGCGAGCCGACGCACAACAGCACCGTGATGATCACGAAGCCGATCGAGACCTCGTACGACACCATCTGCGCGGCGGAGCGGAGCGCTGCCAGGAACGGATACTTCGAGTTTGACGCCCAGCCCGCCATGATCACGCCGTAGACCATCAGCGAGGAGATCGCGAAGATGTAGAGGATGCCCACGTTGATGTCGGCGATCACCCAGCCGATATCGACCGGGATCACCGCCCAGGCGGCGAGCGCGAGCACGCAGGTGACCAGCGGCGCCAGAAGAAACACGCCCTTGTTGGCGGCCGCCGGGATGGTTGGCTCCTTGAGGACGAATTTGAGCAGGTCCGCGAAGGACTGCAGCAGGCCCCACGGCCCGACCACGTTCGGCCCGCGCCGGATCTGCACCGCCGCCCAGATCTTGCGGTCGGCGAGCAGCACATAGGCGATCGCGACCAGCAGGATCACCAGCAGCAGCACGGACTGCGCCACCATGACGATCAGCGGCCAGAGGTAGGCGCTCCAGAGTTCGGCCATCGCGCTACTCCGCCGCCTGCGCGTGGGCGCCGCGCGCGAGCTTGGAACATTCGCCCATGATGGCGGAGGCGCGGGCGATCGGGTTGGAGAGATAGAAGTCGGTCACCGGCGAGCGGAACGGCGCCTTGTCGGGCGTGCCGCCAAGGCCGGCGAGCTTCTCGATGTCGGCTGCGTTACCGGGCGCGATCTGGTCCACCGCTGCGAGATGCGGATGCGTCGCAAACAGCGCGGCGCGCAGCTGGCTCAGCGAGTCGTAGGGGAGCCTCTCGCCAAGCACGTCGGAGAGCGCGCGCAAAATCGCCCAGTCCTCGCGCGCATCGCCGGGCGGGAATCCGGCGCGCGCCGCCATCTGCACGCGGCCTTCGGTGTTGACATAGATGCCGGATTTTTCCGTGTAGGCCGCGCCCGGCAGGATCACGTCGGCGCGATGCGCGCCCTTATCGCCGTGCGTGCCGATGTAGACCGTGAACGCGCCCGGCCCGACGTCGATCTCGTCCGCGCCCAGATTGAACAGCACATCGAGCGCACCGGCCTTCGCCATATCGGTGGCCAAGAGGCCACCTGCCCCCGGCACGAAGCCGATATCGAGGCCGCCGACCCCCGCCGCGGCCGTGTGCAGCACCGAGAAGCCGTTCCAGCCGTCCTTGATGGCGCCGACCGACACCGCGGCCTTCGCCGCCATCGACAGGATCGCGGCCCCATCCGGCCGCGCCAGCGCCCCCTGCCCGATCAGCCAGATCTGCCGTTCGAGCTTCGCCGGCGCGTGGTTCGCAAATTCCGCGAGCGTCTCCGGTCCCGCGCCGAGATAGGCGTAGTCGTAGGTCAGGTCCGCCTTCTCGCCGATCACGCCGATCTTGAGGTTTGCGGCACGCCAGCGCTTGCGGATGCGCGCATTGAGCACCGGTGCTTCCCGGCGCGGGTTGGCGCCGATGATCATCAGGCCGTCGGCCTGCTCGATCCCGGCGACGGTCGCGTTGAACAGATAGCTCGCGCGGCCGAGCGCCGGATCGAGCGCTGCGCCGTCCTGGCGGCAATCGATGCTCGTCGCGCCGAGCCGTCCCATCAGCTCTTTCAGAGCGAACATTTCCTCCACGCCTGAGAGATCGCCCGCCATCGCGCCGACGCGGTCAGGCTTGGCGGCTTTCACCTTCGCGGCAATCGCCGCAAAGGCTTCCTGCCAGGACGCAGGACGCAGCCGGACCCCCTCGCGGATGTACGGCTGGTCGAGGCGCTGTGTGCGCAGGCCGTCCACCACGTGGCGGGTCTTGTCGGAAATCCACTCCTCGTTCACGTCCTCGTTCGCGCGCGGCAGGATGCGCATCACCTCGCGCCCGCGCGTGTCGACGCGGATCGCGGAACCGAGCGCGTCCATCACGTCGATCGACTCGGTCTTGTTCAGCTCCCACGGGCGCGCTGCGAACGCATAGGGCTTCGAGGTCAGCGCGCCGACCGGGCAGAGGTCGACCACGTTGCCCTGCAGCTCCGAGGTCATCGCGCTTTCGAGATAGGTGGTGATCTCCATGTCCTCGCCGCGCCCGATCGCGCCAAGCTCCGGCACGCCCGCGACCTCGGTCGCAAAGCGCACGCAGCGCGTGCAATGAATGCAGCGGTTCATGATCGTCTTGACCAGAACGCCGATGTACTTGTCCTCAACGGCGCGCTTGTTTTCGTGATAGCGCGTGTTGTCGACGCCGTAGGCCATCGCCTGGTCCTGCAGGTCGCACTCGCCGCCCTGATCGCAGATCGGGCAATCGAGCGGATGGTTGATCAGCAGGAATTCCATCACGCCTTCGCGCGCCTTCTTCACCATCGGCGACTTGGTCAGCAGGACCTTGGGCGAGCCGTCCTTGTTCGGCATCAGGTCCTTGACCGCCATGGCGCACGAGGCCTGCGGCTTGGGCGGTCCGCCCACCACCTCGATCAGGCACATGCGGCAATTGCCGGCGATCGAGAGCCGCTCATGGAAGCAGAAGCGCGGAATCTCCGCGCCCGCCGCCTCGCACGCCTGCAGCAGCGTGTACTCGGCCGGAACGTCGATCTCGGTGCCGTCGACGATGAGCTTGGTCATATCAGTGCAAAACCATCCAGATGAGCAGTGCCGCCGCGACCATAAAGCTCGTTGCTATGTCGATGCGCGCCAGCAGCGTGAGCGAGCGCCAGAACCGGTTGTGTGTGATCGTGCTCATGCGCACCTCGCGGTCTTGTAAAGTTGCGCCGACGCGATGCTCTCCCAACTGAAAGCATGCTCACTCGGGCCGTTCGCCTTCAGATGCTCCAGCCGCTCGATCGCTTCCTGGATCGTCGGCCGGTGTCCCGCCGGCACCCACCACATCACCAGATAGCGCTCCGCCATCGTCTCGAACCATTCGTGGCGCTTCGCATAGAAGCGCTTGTGCACGGTCTGCCACACGTATTTTTCCAGCGACTCCACGTTCTCCCAGACCGACATGTTGACCGCCATCATTGGATCGCCGTCGTACGGCCGCGTCGAGGTCGCGTTGCCGCTCTGGTCGGTGTAGCGCCACACGAAGCCTTCCGAGCGCTCCGCGATGGCATTCACCGAGGCGAGGTTATCGACGAAGCCCGCCATGCGCGGATCGTCGACCTCGTAGCGGATGCGCCCGATGTTGAGCTGCGCGAGATGATGGCCTTCGGGTTGCTGCATGTCCTACTCCGCCGCCACGCGCACGGGCTCGGGATGCGGGTTTGCCGCATACTCGTCGATGCGCCGCTCGATCTCGGGACGGAAGTGGCGCAGCAGGCCCTGCACCGGCCAGGCGGCGCCGTCGCCGAACGCGCAGATGGTGTGGCCCTCGATCTGCCGGGTCACGTCCATCAGCATGTCGATCTCGCGCCGGTGCGCGCGGCCTTCCGCCATGCGCATCAGCACGCGCCACATCCAGCCCATGCCCTCGCGGCACGGCGTGCACTGCCCGCAGCTCTCATGCTTGTAGAAATACGAGATGCGCGCCATCGCGCGGACGATGTCGGTCGACTTGTCCATCACGATCACAGCGGCGGTGCCGAGCGCGGATTTCTTGTCGCGGCAGCCGTCGAAATCCATCAGCAGCGTATCGGCCTGATCCGGGCCGGCCGGCACCAGCGGCATCGATGAGCCGCCGGGAATGACCGCGAGCAGATTGTCCCAGCCGCCGCGCACGCCGCCCGCATGCTTCTCCAAAAGCTCGCGCAGCGGGATGCCCATCTGCTCTTCGACATTGCAGGGCCGCTCAACGTGGCCCGAAATGCAGAACAGCTTGGTGCCGGTGTTGTTGGCGCGGCCGATCGACGAGAACCATGCCGCGCCGCGCCGCATGATGTCGGGCGCCTGCGCGATCGTCTCCACGTTGTTCACGGTGGTCGGGCAGCCGTAGAGACCGACGTTCGCGGGAAACGGCGGCTTCAGCCGCGGTTGGCCCTTCTTGCCCTCAAGGCTTTCGAGCAGCGCGGTTTCCTCGCCGCAGATGTAGGCGCCGGCGCCGTGGTGCACATAGATGTCGTAGTCGTAGCCCGAGCCGCAAGCGTTCTTGCCTATCAGTCCCGCCTCGTAGGCCTGATCGATCGCGGCCTGAAGGCGTTCGCGCTCGCGGATGAATTCGCCGCGCACATAGATGTAGCAGGCGACGGCGCCCATCGCGTAACCGGCAATCAGGCAACCCTCGACGAGCAGATGCGGATCGTGCCGCATGATCTCGCGGTCCTTGCAGGTGCCGGGCTCGGACTCGTCGGCGTTGATGACGAGATAGCTCGGCCGCCCGTCCTTGCTCTCCTTCGGCATGAACGACCACTTCAGGCCGGTCGGGAAGCCCGCCCCGCCGCGCCCGCGCTGGCCGGAGGCTTTCATCTCGTTGATCAGCGCATCCTTGCCGCGCGCCAGAATGTCCTTCGTGCCATCCCAC
>JAXDOA010000274.1:0-7353 GCA_034669125.1 Hyphomicrobiales bacterium | reverse complement strand
CGACAAATAAGGCGACCCCGCGTCTCTTTGGCTCAGGCCTCGCGCAAACCTCAACTTGTCGTATCATCGGCTGGGGAATCACTCCTCGGGAGGATTGCATGCGTGCAGCGCTGGCGGGTGTCGCGGTCGCCGCTCTCATCGTCGACGTCGCGATGGCGGCGAGCAAGCTCACGCCGAAGGAGATTCAAACCGAATTCTTCGACGGCAAAGCCTTCACGGCCGCGACCACGTCCGGCACCAAGTTCAAGATGACGTTTTCGGGCGACGGGAAGGTCACGCGCGAACCGCAGGACAAGGCGGGCGCGAAGGGCGAAGGCACCTGGAAGCTGTCGAAGGACGGTTTCTGCACCACCTGGAAAGGCAGCGCGGCGAATTGCTACACGATCGTCAATGTCGACAAGAACAAATGGTCGGTGGTGAAGGGCGCCGCGACCGTCGCGGTGTGGAGCAAATAGCTCACGCGTGAATCGACAGGTCGCGAATTGAGGGCACCTCGCCCGATAGCGGATTTCCGGCATCCCACGCGTACTTGAGCGTTTCGAAGCGCATGTCGCGCGCATCGACCATCAGCAGGCGTCCGACCAGGCCGGTGCCAAACCCGACGATCTCGCGCATCACCTCCAGCGCCATCATCGAGCCGAGCACGCCGGTGAGCGCGCCGAGAATTCCGGCCTCCGCGCAGGCCGGCACCGTGCCGGCAGGCGGCGGCTCCGGAAACAGGCAGCGATAGGTCGGATTGGGATTCCCTTCGGCGCCGCGCTCGTGCGCCCGGATGGTGGTGAGCGTGCCGTCGAAGGTGCCGACTGTTGCGGTCACCAAAGGCCTCTTCGCGAAGTAACACGCATCCGAAACCAGATAGCGCGTTGCAAAATTATCCGAGCCGTCGGCCACCAGATCGTAGCGCGCGATAAGCTCCAGCGCGTTCGCGGCGGTGAGCCGGGTGTTATGCGCCTCGACTTTGACGTTCGGATTGAGCCGCGCGATTTCGCCCGCCGCGCTCTCGACCTTGGCAACGCCAATGTCCGGCGTGGCGTGAATGATCTGCCGCTGCAGGTTCGACAGCGACACCGTATCGTCGTCGATCACGCCGAGCGTGCCGACGCCCGCCGCCGCCAGATACATCAGCACCGGGGCGCCGAGCCCGCCCGCACCGATCACCAGCACGCGCGCGTGGCCGAGCGCCGCCTGCCCGGGACCGCCGACCTCGCGCAACACGATATGGCGCGCATAACGTTCCAGTTCGTCCGGGCTCAACACAGTTGCACCGCGTTTCCGATCGGCTAGGCTGCCCCGTCATAGCACGAGGTCCGTGATGAGGCTCGCCGGCGCGGTTCTGTGGTCCCTTGCCGCCGTGAGCTTCGCCGTGGCGGAGCCCGCTAAGCAGGCCACGCCCGCGAAGGCCGCCAAGAACGAGAAGACGAACGAGAAAAAGGCCGCGACCGACGCGGCTGCGGCGTCCTATGCGGCGATCCCGCTCGCCGACCGGCTCTCGATCCAGAACGACCTCGCCTGGACCGGCGATTACAACGGCCTGATCAACGGCGAGTTCAGCGAGCGCTCGATCGCGGCCGTGAAAGCGTTCCAGAAGCGCAACGGGGGCAAGGAAACCGGCGTCCTCAACCAGCCGGAGCGCGTAGCGCTTGCCGCGGCCGCAAAGCCCAAGCAGGACGCGGTCGGCTGGCGCATGGTCGACGACCTGATGAGCGGCGCGCGCATCGGCATTCCGACCAGACTGATGCCGAACACGCATTTCAGCGGCGGCATCGGCAAATGGAGCTCGGCGCGCGGAGAATATTCGGTCGAGACGTTCCGCATCGTGGCGCCCGGCACCACGCTGCCGGCCGTGTTCGAGCGGATGAAGAAGGAGCCCGCCGGGCGCAAGGCCGACTACAGCCTGCTGCGGGGCGACTTCTTCGTCATCTCCGGCTTGCAGAACCTGAAGAAATTTTACGTGCGCGCGCAATTGCGCGGCGAGGAGGTGCGCGGCTTCACGGTGCTTTACGATCAGGCGATGGCCGGCATCATGGACCCGGTGGTGGTGGCGATGTCGAGCGCCTACACGGCGTTTCCCGGCGCCGGCACGATGCCGCCGCCGCGCCGCAAGGTCGAGTACGCGAGCGGCGTCGCAGTCGGCTCCGGCCATATCCTGACCAGCCGCGAGGCGCTGGACGGGTGCTACGTGATCACCGTTGCGGGCATCGGCGGGGCGGATCGCGCCGCCGAGGACAAGGCAAGCGGCCTTGCGCTGCTGCGCCTGCATGGCGCGGACCTCAAAGCGGTCGCGCTGGCCGGCGAAAACCCCAGGGGCGATGTGACGCTGCTCGGTGTCGCCGATCCGCAGGCGCAGGGCGGCGGCAGCGCAGTGAGTGCCGCGAAGGCGCGCGTGAGCGACACGCTCGCGCTCGATCCCGCGCCGGGGCTCGGTTTCGACGGCGCCGCGGCGCTCGACGCGCAAGGGCGGCTCGCCGGGATCGCCACGCTGAAGCTGCCGCTCGTCGCCGGCCCCGCGACGACGCCTGCCGTGAGCGCGACCCTCACGCCGGTCGCGGCGATCCGCGGTTTCCTCGAGGCACAGAATGTCGCGCCGGCAGCGGGCGCAACCGGCGTCGAAGCCGCGAAGGCTTCCGTCGTGCGGGTAATTTGCGTGCGGAAATGACGTGTGTCCCGGGCGCGACGCAACACGGAGTGTTGCGGCGCAGACCCGGGATCGCAAAGAACTCTGTAGCTCGGTCCGATGCGCCGGTACTCCGTCTACATCCTCGCTAACCGTCGATACGGCGTCATATACGTCGGGGTCACGAACGACTTGCTCCGCCGAATGACACAGCATCGCGCAAAGGTCGTGCCCGGATTCACCAATGAATACGGCGTGGTCCGGCTTGTCTACTTCGAAGAGTATGCGTCGATCACCGAAGCGCGGGCGCGCGAACGCAGCCTGAAGCGTTGGCGACGCGCCTGGAAGCTCGCACTGGTCGATAAGCTCAATCCGGACTGGCGCGATCTGACGGAGGAGCATTTCGCATCGAACTGAGTTCTGTGCGGCCCCGGATCTGCGTCGCACCGCTGCGCGCTGCGCCGCGTCCGGGGCACAAATTCTACCGATTCTCGAACTTCGGCGGGCGCTTCTCGACGAACGCCGCCATGCCTTCCTTCTGATCGTGCGTGGCGAACAGCGCGTGGAAGGTGCGGCGCTCGAAGCGGATGCCCTCGGCGAGCGTGGTCTCGAACGCGCGGTTGACGGCTTCCTTCGCGGTCATCAGCGCGACCAGCGACATGCCGGCGATCGTCTCGGCGGCCTTCATCGCCTCATCCATCAGGCTCGCAAGCGGCACGACGCGCGCCACCAGCCCGGAACGCTCGGCTTCCGCCGCGTCCATCATGCGGCCGGTCAGGTTCAAATCCATCGCCTTCGCCTTGCCGACCGCGCGCGTGAGACGCTGCGTGCCGCCGATGCCCGGAATGACGCCGAGCTTGATCTCGGGCTGGCCGAACTTCGCGTTGTCGGCCGCGATGATGAAGTCGCACTGCATCGCAAGCTCGCAGCCGCCGCCGAGCGCGAACCCTGAGACCGCGGCGATCACCGGCTTGCGCATGCGCGCGACGCGGTCCCAGTCCGCCGCGAAGTCGCCCATGAAGGCATCCATGTGCGACTTGCCGGCCATGTCCTTGATGTCGGCGCCGGCCGCGAAGGCCTTCTCGTTGCCGGTGAGGATCACGCAGGCGATGGTCGGATCGGCTTCGAACGCGTCGATCGCAGCCGTCATCTCCGCGTTGACCCTGGCGTTGAGCGCGTTGAGCGCCTGCGGCCGGTTGAGGCGGACGATGCCGACCTTGCCTTTGGTTTCGACGATGATGGTTTCGTAGGTCATGATGGGTCCGTTCGGAGTGGGATGGTCGTCGGTACCATAGCGCAGCCAACGCTCCGCCGCCCGGTTTGGTGGGGCGCCGGGTGCCCCTTTGTCTATTTCGGCTCCCCGAAAAAATGAGGGGAGCAGAGCGCCGACAGGCGCTGGTGCGGAAGCGCCGCACCCGATGACCTGCCTCGCGGTCAGGTCGATCTCCGAGAACGCTCAGAGATCACCGGCCAGTGACGTAGGCCGGCGCGCCTCTCGGCGCCCTGCTGCGGCGTTCTCCTTACGGCGTCGGGCCGCGCTTTCGTCGACGGTGCAACGTGCCCATCGATCGTCAGCCAGCTCCTGGCAGGAGGCCATAGTACCTCCGGGCGGAGCCCCGACGCCGCCCGGGTGCCCGGCTGACGAGGCCGGACGCGCAGGCGCCGCACAAGCCGAACGCGGCTTCCCGCTTTCGACTCCCGAAAGGCTCGGCCTGATCTCCGGCCACCTTCCAGCTTGCTCCATCATCCGAACGTCACCGGTTGACGCCCCTCAGTGAGCAAGGTCCGGATAAGATAAGTGCGGATTCAAGGGCGGGGATAACTTTTTTTCGAGAAGTTATCCCCGTGCGCCCGACGATGGCCGTCCGTCATGGCCGGGCTTGACCCGGCCATCCACGTCTTGCTTGTTTGCGTTGAAGACGTGGAGGCCCGGCACAAGGCCGGGCATGACGGAGCTTGTTGAGCAATTTCAATGCCCACTTCCCATCCCGGCCGCCTGCTGAAACGCGAACTCGCGGCGCGCAAGCTCTCGGCCAACCGGTTGTCGCCCCATATCGGCGTGCCGTCCGGCCGCATCACCGATATCTTCAACGCCCGCCGTTCGATCACCGCCGACACGGCGGTCCGGCTGGGGCGCTATTTCGGCAACGGCGCGCAGTTCTGGCTCGACTTGCAGGGCCAATACGATATCGCGGTTGTCGAGCGGGAGCACGGCAGCGAAATCGCCAAGCGCGTGCGGCCAGCCGACGCGGCGTGAAGATCTAACCTTGCATGAAGCAGAGCGCAGCAGGCGAATTCGCGCTGCTGGCTGCAGCTATGCCGCAGCGATCGATCCATATCTATCAAAACAACGCTTGATCATGTCGTTAATCTGACGCGTTGAATCAATGATGCGAAGGCGCCGCCTAAGCTCGGAAATAGGAATGCTCGTGAGTAGTGGATAGAATGCCGCATTCACAAATGAAGAGGTCACTGTATCAATGCCAGCAAACGAAATTGAAACAGTTCCGTCACGTTCTAGCTCTTGCACAAGTGTGGGCAGGACTGCGTTGCCTTCATCACTGGTGTCAGCGTCTTTGACAATATTTGAAACGCGTATCACCATTCTAAGTCCTCTCGTTCGTCAGGAACATTCTCGATTGTGTCCGTCCTAAATTCCAGATCAATTGTCGTTCCGGGGCAAAAGCCAGCATCAATTTTCTTAACGTGAGACATTTCGTTCTTTCTCCTAAAGAATTTCACGTAGTCTGATCCTGAATATATTGTAACAGAACCGCCGTTTCGGATCACGACAGCATTTAACAAATAGTCCAAGCCAATGCCTTGATTCGAGGGCTTCGATTTGGTTGTGAACCCCGGCTCCACCGCCTTGAGAATCGCCTCAGAATCCGAGAGATTAGGCATCTTTTCGCGTATCTTTTTCGGGATACCAAGACCCATGTCAGAGATCGAACAAATGACCCTGTTTTCATTCGGAAAATGCTGAACGAAAACACATCCAATATCGTATCGTGTATGATCTTGAATGTTATTAAACAATTCAGAAATACAGACCTGAATAGTATGTAGTGAAGCCTTTGTAATTTCCAATCGTTCAGCAAGCCACGGAACGAAGTTGGTTCGTAGCCACTCGTGGCTGTTCTTATGTGCGATACGAACTAGAGGCCTCGTTGTTGATCGCGGTGAAGCAGATGAATTCAATTTCTTACCGCAGTGCTGCTCGAAGAACAGGGAATCATCCAAGAATTCAATGGGGGCGGCCTTGGCGCCCTCTACTTGGAGCGTAACCTTCGTCCCTTTCTCTTCTAACCAGTAGATCAGATTGCTAAGAAAGGCGACGCCGGATGGTCGAATGAAGCTGAGTGTGGAAAAGTCAAACGTCAGTTTGGCAGGCCAGCCGTTCTTCGCAGTCTTCACAATCGCGGCGGCTAACTGTGAAAGGGAAGGCCCTTCTAGGTCCGGAGGGAGTTTGATCGTTGCCGTGTCCATCTAAAAGCTCTCACTCCGCCTGCATCCCCTTCTTCCGCTCCGCCCTATGCCGTGCCGGCACCGGCTTGAGGAACGCCTCTGGTATCACTCCGCCTCTCGTTTACCATCCCCGGGGACAGGCCGGCAGGCCCCCGGATTTCGCTTCGCTCCATCCGGGCTACAAGCGTCACGCCCGTCCGAGGAAATCCCGCTTGCCGATCTCGACGCCGGACTGGCGCAGGATGTCGTAGGCGGTGGTGGCGTGGAAATAGAAGTTCGGCAGCGCGAAGCCGATCAGATACTGCGCGCCCTTCAAGGTCAGGGTCTGCTGCGGGCCGATCGGGAACGTCACGTCTTTTTCTTCCGTCGCGTCGATTTGCGCCGCCTTGAAGCTGTTCACGTAGTCGACCGTCTTGGCGATGCGCGCCTTGAGGTCGTCGATGGACTTTTCCTCGTCGGGAAATTTCGGCGGCTCGCCGGTCAGGCGCCCGACCGTGTTCTTGGCGAAATCGCAGGCAAGCTGCACCTGCTTCACGAAGGGAAGCATGTCGGGCGTCAGCCGCGTCTGCAGCAGCACCGCCTGGTCGATTTTCCTGGCGGCGCAATGCGCGGCCGCCTTGTCGAGAATCTTCGAGAGCGCGCCGAGCGTGGTCAGGAACGACGCAACGCCGACGCCGGACATCGTGAGAGCCATGGAGATTTCCTCGGACGTGGAGACACCGGCCGGAGCGGCGGCGCCTTGCTCATCACATGGGCGCGTTGTCGGCGAGGGTCAAGCGCCGCGCGAGCGTTTGCTACTTGTTGAGCCGCTCGCGCATTTCCTTGCCGGTCTTGAAGAACGGCACGGACTTCTGGTCGACCGACACATGCGCGCCGGTGCGCGGATTGCGCCCGGTGCGCGCCGGACGATGCTTCACCGAGAACGCACCGAAGCCGCGCAGCTCGACGCGGTCGCCGCGCGCGAGCGCGGCGGTGATTTCGCCGAGCACCGCATTCACGATGTTTTCGATGTCGCGCTGATAAAGGTGCGGGTTCTGCCCGGCGATGCGCTGGACGAGTTCGGACTTGATCATCGACCCCGCGGTCTTCTGCTCAAGATCGTTCGCCTTCGCGACGGTCATGACGCGCCCCTTACTGCCCGGCGGGCGAAAGCCCGCTCAATTGGAAAGTGGAGGGTGCCAAAGGGCCAACAGACCGTCAAGATTAAGCCGCTCGACCGCCTGGATGGAGCCCCACGTCTCGATGCGCCGCGCAAACGAGCCGAGGCCCAC